>JAENVX010000327.1 GCA_016650355.1 Bacteroidia bacterium
AGGAGCAACGGGATATGCGATGCCCAGGGTTTAGATTCAACAGTACTTATTAAAATAGCGAAGCCATTTTGACGAATAAATTCATGAAGCTCCTTCATGTTTTCTTTTCGATTGAGCTTGGAAGTGTACATATAATTAATAGTTGTCTTTTAAAGCCTGAAAGGTAATTGCAACATCAGCTTCTGTCGTTTGCCAATTACTAAATGCTGCACGAATAGCTGGAGTGCCTTTGTAATTTGTGGGTGTGAAAAAAGTTCTACCATCATCTCGTATTCTCGCTAAAAATGCTGCAATGGAAGCTGAGCTTGGATTTTCTTTATTTAGCGTAAAGCAAACTACGTTCATACGGACGGGAGAGAGCAGTTTAAATTCATCGGAACTTTCTAACATACTTCCCAAAAAGCTTGCGCAACTGCAATTTCTTTCAACAATTTCCTGATACCCTTGTTTGCCATAAGCCATCAATGTAAACCAAGACGGCAACGCGCGAAACCTTCTGGAGTTTTCAGGTGTGTAGTGAAAAAAGTCAGGACTTTCCGTGGGATCACCCAAATAGGCTGCACTGTTTTGAAAAACTTTTGGCTGTAAGGATTTGTGTTTTGTGAGCTGCATTGCCGCATCATATGGAACATTCAACCATTTGTGGGCATCAATTGTAATGCTGTCTGCATGATTAATTCCTTTCATCAGATGATCAAACTTTGGTGAGGTTGCTGCAAACCCTCCGAAGGCTGCATCAACATGAAGCCAAAAATTATATTTCTGCTTTAATTGACCGATCCCTTCAAGATCGTCAAAGTCAACGGTGTTCACTGTTCCAGCATTTGCAACAACAATTAAAGTACTTGCTTGATTTTGTTTTAGATATTCTTCAAGTTCCTTAAGATCGATTGCTTCTCGATCGGGTTGGATATTGATTTTGACTAGTGCGTTTCTCCCCATGCCTAGCATAGAAAGAGATTTTATAATGCTGGAATGCGCTGTACTGCTAACTACTTTTAAGTATGGCAACGCCTGAAGACCTTCGTTGCTGACATCTATTCCTTGCTGTTCACCAACCCATTGTCTGGCAATTGCAAGGCTTACAAAATTGGACATAGTTGCACCCGTCACGAATGAGCCAAAATAAGATTCATCCAGCCCAATTAACTGTTTTAGGAAATGTAATGTTTGTCTTTCCAGCTGCGGTGCTATTGAATCATTACTGCCGCATGCGTTTTGGTCAAAGGCACTCACCAACCAATCTCCTGCAATGGAAGCAGGAGTGGAGCCACCCGTCACAAAACCAAAGTATCGGGGGCCGGCACTATTGTTGATATGATTGGCATAATGCTTAACGAAAAAATCCAGGGCACCATTTGCACTTATTCCCAGCTGTGGAAGATCGGACAGCGAAATATCCTTCACAAATTTACCTGGGGGCAAATCGCGTTGTTTCTCAATATACTCTACTGCAACAGACTGTACCTGGCTCAGGATAGTATTAATGTTTTTATGATCGTTTTCTAACAGGTAGTTCAACGCCTTTGAAGTTAAAAATTAACTGGTGACACTCATTTTATCATGAAGCAATTTGACATTATATTATCTCTCAATATTTTATCGAATAGAGATTAAGCTTTCCAACTATAAAAGTTATGTTCTCTATCCAGCACAAATCCTGCTCTTGGGTAGAGATTGTTTCCAATTTCGTTCGACTTTTCGGTTTCTAAAGTCAATCCAAAACCTCCGGTTTTCCTACAATGTTCTTTTGCTTTTTCGATTAAGGCAATTGAGAATCCTTGCCCCCTGTAATTATTTTCAACAAACAAATCATTAAGTAACCAGACCCTTTTCATTCTGGTGGAGGAGAACAATGGATACAGTTGAGTAAATCCAGTCATTATGTTCTCGTTATTAAAAGAAACGAAGATGACGGATTCATTCTTCTCCATTCGATCTTTTAGAAATATTTTAGCGGAAGTAATATCTGATACCTTTTGATAAAATATACGGTATTGATCGAAGAGGACTGATAGGTCATCCAGATGCTTGAGCGTGGCTTTTTCAACTTTAATCATACTATTATAGTAATCCAATAATTCCACTTTTGAATGATCTGATTTTATCAGCCTTAGGTGATGATAAGTTCAATTCCATTTTTATGTTGCTTCTTTTATAAGGCCCATCCAGTGTCACTTCTTTAAAGCCAAGCTTGCGGTATAAATTTATGGCAGCATTCAGTTTTGTGTTCGAATAGAGAATAATCTTTTTAGCCAGCAGATGTTTGGCATGTTGAATGGCAACCTGAGACAGCATTTCTCCTATTTTTTTACCCTGAAAGTTTTCTCCCACAGCCATTTTGGTAAACTCGTAGACGTCAGGCGCTACATATTTTAGTGCAACAGTACCTGCGATCGCTTTCATATAAATCCCCATAAAGATTTCACCACCCTTTTGAATGATATGTATTTCAGGATGCTGAAGAACCTCAACATCAATAGGTTCCATCCAGAAAAACTTTTCAATCCAATCGCGATTGAGTTTTTCAAAGCACGGTTGATGTTCTGGTCTGTATCTTACTATTTCAATAATGGAATTCTCCATGTCTAGTCAACTGTAATCGTTCCCACCAAGAATGATTTGGCGGTTCCACTTATTTCAACTCGGTTTCCGACAAGTTTGCATTTTAATTTTCCTTGTCGCTTCGAGAGTTGGATGGCATTGAATTCGGTTTTATTTAAAACCTTGGCCCAATAAGGTGTTAATGATGTATGAGCGGAACCTGTTACAGAATCTTCGTCCATACCTGATTGGGGCCCAAAGAACCGAGAGACAAAATCTACCGTGTTTCCTTTCGCAGTTACAATAATGCCGCGCGCTTGTACAGTATTAATTAATTTGAAGTCAGGGCTCATACTTTTGATCTGATCTTCATTTTCAAAGACAAGCATGTAGTCTGTTTTGCCTTTGAATGTTTTTATTGACTTACTACCCAACCCTTTTTCCAACTCTGGTAGGGCGGGCACCTCAACTAACGTGTCAATAGGAAAATTTAGAGTGAGTAGGTCGGCTGATTTAGTGACAGTCAATGGGCCACTTCGTGAATTGAATACTAGCTTATTGCCAACATAATTTTCATGGTTAAAAAGGACAAAAGCAGTTGCTAATGTGGCGTGACCGCATAGGTCTACTTCAACAGTTGGCGTAAACCATCTGATGCGAAGACCCTTTTTTTCATGTACATAAAATGCTGTCTCGGCCAGATTATTTTCCATGGCGATGTTTTGAAGTGTTTCATCCGGCAGCCATTGTTCTAACGGACAAACCGCAGCAGGATTGCCTGAGAAAAGTTTATCCGCAAAGGCATCTATTTGATATATTTTGATAGTCATTGGTTGTCTTTATTTAAAAGCATATGCCTTTATGTTTCTAAGGAAAGATTTCAATCCAGAGCGATTTCGAAATGGAGCCGCCTTAAATTGATATCCCCGGTTCACAAAATAAATTCCTGCAATAGTTACAAAAATGGCGATACCGATTCTTGTATTAAGTTTCTCATCCAGAATTATCCAACCTAACACTACGGCAACAATTGGATTGATGTAGGCATACAGAGAAACAATTGTCATCGACAATTTACTAATAGCATAAGAGTAGCACGCATACGCACCCACGGAACCCACAAGAATCATATAAGCCAATGCGAACGCGACTTCACCTGATAGTTGAATGTTTGTGTAATCATCCAGTAACAACGTGAAAGGAATAAGTAGTATTCCTCCAAAGAGCATCTGTAGGCCTGCGTTAAGAAAGGGATTCGAGTTTTGATTTTTCTTTTTTGTCCAAACACTGCCTATGGCCCAGCAAAGGTTGGCTGCAAAGGTCATTATGATTCCAATCAGATACTTTGCATCTGAAAATTCAGTCAGATGCTCAGCGAAGATCATCAGGATTCCACTTAGGCCTATTATAAGTCCAAAAACGATTAGCCAGTTGGGACGTTCGTCTTTACTCGCCACCAGGTTAATCAATATTACCCAGATAGGCATGACTGAACATATGATGGCAGCAACGCCACTGGAAACATATACTTCGGCCCATCCGACAACGCTTATTCCAAGTGTGGTCATAAATAGACCTCCAATAGCTTGATTAAATAATGTTTTTCGGTCTGGCCAGGTCGCTTTGCCTATAGTCAGCATGAATATTATCAAAATTGGCCCTGCAATGAGAAAGCGTATCATAGAAAAAAGAAAAGGAGGAAATTGTGTCACGCCAATCCTTAGCACCAGGTAGGTAGTGCCCCAGATAACACAAATCGCAGCCAATGCGAGGTAAGCGAAAAGAAGACTTTTCTGATTTTTCATTATGTTTTAAACTGCTTGTAATTGTACGACAACTATAATGATGATGACCACAAGTATACCGAGAAGTACAATAAGCTTTTTCATTTCGTTTTGAGCCCCTAAAAGTTCTCACAAATTTTCTCTTAAAAACGTTGACAAAACAGTTTCAGTTTCATTAATTTTGACCAGATCAGTTGTGTGAGTCCAAAGTTCAATGTTTTAAGTCTCAAGTTTCGTTTCAGTTATGGCTACTATAAAATCTTTTGAAGAGATTCTTGCCTGGCAGAAGGCACGGATCTTAGCCAACAAAATCTATATTTTGATTAATGATGGAAGTTTTAAAACAGATTTTAAGTTGCGCGATCAAATAAATAGCGCTTCAGGCTCCGTTATGGATAATATTGCTGAAGGTTTTGAACGCGATGGGAAACGGGAATTCATTCAGTTTCTCTCAATTGCGAAGGGTTCGGCAGGAGAAGTGAGATCTCAACTTTGCAGAGCTGTTGATCGTCATCATATAAGTGAAGTTGTATTCAATGAACTAACGGAGGAAGCGATCGTCATAAGTAAACTAATCTCAAAGTTTATGTCCTATCTAAATGAAAGCAATTTTAAAGGCACAAAATATGTCAGTGAGCCTGATGAAAAGTATCAAACTAATATTTCCAAAAACGATTCCGAAATTTGAAACCTCGAACTAGAAACCTTGAATTCGAAACTAGAAACCCTTGAACTAAAATCAGATCACTTATATGTAGAAGTGGCGGAGCGAATTGAAACGTTGATTGAAAAACGTGTCTTCAAAGTTGGAGACAAACTTTTAT
>JAENVX010000328.1 GCA_016650355.1 Bacteroidia bacterium
CTAAACCAAGCCTCTCTCTATGCCTACTATTTAGACAACCAAGATTCGGCCGTTGAGAAACTGAATCTACTCATTTCAAATCCTAAAGTTTCTTTGACCTTGAAGTCAAAAGCAAAATTAGAACTTGGCGATATCTATTTATTAAAGGAAGAATCCTGGGAATCAACGTTACTATACTCTCAAGTTGAAAAAACTCAGCGCGAAACTCCTGTTGGCTATGATGCTAAGCTGCGGAACGCTAAACTTTCCTATTACAAGGGTGACTTCAGATTAGCACAAGAGCATTTGGATATTTTGAAACAGGCAACCACTCGCGAAATTGCCAATGACGCCATGGATCTAAGCATCCGAATAAAAGAGAATACAATGTCGGACACCACAGGAGCGGCCTTAAAAGAATATGCATCCATTGAACTTTTGCTCTATCAACATAAATCGGAGGAAGCACTGACCAAAATAAGGTCATTGAGTCTTGGCAATGTTGATGGCAAGCCTGTATTGGTAACGGAAATACTAGATGATGTATACTGGCTTGAAGCAAATCTTCGAATGAGGCAGGGCCAGTTTCTAGCATCAGTAGAATTACTTCAGAAAATATTGGAGGATTACGGAGAAGATATTTTGTCGGATGATGCTTACTTTATGCAAGGCGAAATTTATGACTTGCATTTGAAGAACAAAGAAAAGGCCATGGAAGTTTACCGAGAATTTTTAAACAAATATCCGGGAAGTGTTTATGCGGCTGAAGCAAGAAAGAGATTCAGAAATTTGCGTGGGGATTTTGAGGAACAAAAGATAATTGTCAATTAAAAATAGAAGCACCTGACTTTGTCATCACCCAACGAGCCTCCAATTTCCTTCAGAATTATTAAAGTAAGCCGAAGAAATTCCTAGCTAACCGAACGGAATATATCCTTTAACATTCCAGGCATTCAATTTTTTTATACGGATTTGCAGGACGATGTTTGATGCTCTAACTTCGAGAATTTAAGTGCAAATAGAAAATGACTAAGGCGATAAAACCGCTTGTTCAACAAACCGATGTGGTTTTAATGGGGGCGGGAATAATGAGCGCAACACTCGGAACGATTCTCAAAGAAGTGAATCCGGGTATTACAATCCAGATTTTTGAACAATTTGATACAGCAGGGACAGAAAGTTCCGATGCCTGGAATAATGCGGGGACAGGTCATGCTGCCTTCTGCGAATTAAATTATACGCCTCAAAAAGTAGATGGTACAGTAGACATATCCAAAGCAACCAAAATTGCCGAGTCGTTCGAAGTATCCAGAGAATTTTGGGCATACCTCGTTCAAAATAAATACGTGCCCGATCCCTCCAAATTTATAGCAGCTACTCCCCATATAAGTTTTGTTTGGGGTATTGAAAACGTAAAATTTTTAAAAGCAAGATATCACGCCATGCAATCGAGTCCACTATTTAGTGGCATGACCTATAGTGAAGATCGTGAAGAAATTGCCAAGTGGGCACCAATTGTGATGCGTGGCCGCGGAACGAAAACACCAGTTGCCGCAACGCGAATGGAAATAGGAACCGATGTAAATTTTGGAGCTCTCACCCGGGGCATGATTGATCATTTAAACAAAAAGCCAGGCGTTACTATTCATTACAATGTAGAAGCCCTTGATCTTGATCCGGATGGCAAAGGTGGTTGGGATGTATTTGTTAAGAACCGTCTCAGTAACGAAAAGGGTAAGGTGAATACAAAGTTTGTTTTTATTGGTGCTGGTGGCGCGACATTGCATTTGCTAAAACGAGCGGAGATTGATGAAAGAAAGGGCTACGGGGGATTTCCTGTAGGTGGCCTTTGGTTAAAATGCCTCAATGAAAAGTTAATCAATCAACACCATGCCAAGGTATATGGCAAAGCTTCAGTAGGAGCTCCACCTATGTCGGTTCCTCATGTTGATTCACGAATGATTGACGGAAGGAAAGAACTTTTGTTCGGACCTTTTGCTGGGTTTTCCACAAAGTTTCTTAAAAATGGGTCTCTTATGGATTTGCCCAAGTCAATAGGTGTAGACAATGCAATCCCCATGATCTTTGCAGGAATGAAGAATATGCCACTTACAAAATATTTAATAGATCAGGTACGTCAAACACCAGAACAAAGGCATCAGGCCCTTCGCGAGTATATTCCCTTCACCAAGCAGGAAGATTGGGAACTCAAAGAGGCTGGACAACGGGTACAGGTGATAAAGAAAGATAAAAAAAAAGGAGGCGTTTTGGAATTTGGAACGGAGATAGTTGTTTCCTCGGACGGAACAGTAGCCGCCTTGTTGGGAGCATCGCCTGGGGCATCAACAGCCGTATCGGTCATGTTGGGTATTCTTCCAAAGTGCTTTCCGAAAGAAAGCCAATCGGAAGTGTGGAAAAATAAATTAAGAGAACTTGCACCATCTTTTGGTCAATCACTTTCTCAGAACAAAGATCAGTTGCAGGAAACCCGTCAGCGAACAGCTACAATTCTAGAGCTTAACCGAAACCAGTATTGATTTCTCATAAAAAGCAGTCATTCATGATTTTGATAGATAGATTTTTGAAAGATTTTACATCTCGTATTCCAACGAAATGGGAATAATTGGGGTCTAATATAAAATTTAGTACCTTCAAATTGCGTTAAGTTGGAATATCTATCCTTTCGATTCAGATACGTATGAAACAGAATAGGTTTGTTATCGCCTTGATCGTTCTGGGATTAATTTCCTTCCGATGTGATCCATTTGAAAGCCTGAGTGCGACCGAAGCAAAGCTCGAGTTACCAGAAACATCCTTCAACTATAATGTAGTAGGCGCAACCGATCAACAAGTAACTCTTGGAAGAGTCCTGTTTTATGACCCACGACTGTCAGTGAACAACAGTGTTTCCTGTGGCAGTTGCCATAAACAGGCCCTGGCTTTTTCTGACAATACCCAATTTAGTAGGGGCTTTGAAAATAGGGTGACCGCCCGAAACTCCATGCCCATTCAAAATATTATTTCATTTGTATTTCAACCTACGCTTGGAAAGACCGAATCCGATCCCGTCATACCATTTGATAGTATTCCTAATGGACAAAATCAACCAGCTGGTTATTTGCCGGGTGTAGTTAGCCCACCTGATTTCTTTTTAAAATCATCGTCTCTATTTTGGGATGGCCGTGAAACGGAATTGGAAAGCATGGTCACCAGACCCATCATGAATCATATAGAAATGGGTATCCATGATTTGGAAATGCTAGCGAAAAAGCTTTCCATCATTCCCGAGTATCAGCCCTTGTTTATCGTTGCCTTTGGAGAAGAAGAAATAACCAGCAGACATCTTGCATTGGGATTAAGTTCCTTCCTATTGAGCATACGATCTAATCAGTCGAAATTTGATAGAGTCTTTAATCCCAACATTAATGGAGTAAGCACGTCACTTTCAACAATTGAGGAGCAAGGAAGAGGGTTATTTTTTAATAAGTTCAATTGTAATTCTTGTCACGAGCTGAATGGCTTTGCAAATATTGGTCTTGATGCAGTTGCACAAGATGTTGGCCAATCATTGGTAACGGGAAATCCTCAGGATGCTGGAAAATTTAAAATTCCTTCATTAAGAAATGTTCAGTTGACAGGTCCTTACATGCACGATGGCCGCTTTAATACACTGGAAGATGTGCTTGATCATTATAGTACTGGCATAAGAAACAGCACGAACCTGGATTTCCGATTGAGGGGTTTGGATGGAAAGGCAAAACAATTAAACATATCAGCCTCGGAGAAAAAAGCCATAATTGCATTTTTAAATACGCTGACAGACTATGAAATGACAACTGATCCAAAGTTGTCGAATCCGTTCAGAGCCAATTGATCTTACTATCTTTATATGCTACGCTAAGAATCGTCTGCTGCAAGAGCATTATAGATAAATCATTATTAAAATGAAATGCCTGACAGCTATCGCGGCTATAATGCTTTGCTCGTTTTTCGCACATGGGCAGCCATCCATTTTTGAAAAAGGATATTTCATTGACACGTCAGGAGGAAAAACAGATTGCTTCATCAAGTTGGAAGATTGGAATGCACAACGCGGTATCCATTATCGAGTGAACAAAAAAGACTCCGCAAGGATCAAAGAAATTAATTGGATAAAAGAATTTGGTGTAAAAGATAAACTGAAGTACATCAAAGTAAAAGCCAATATTGATATCTCGGGTGATGCAGAAGACCTGCTAAGCTATGAGCAAAATCCAGAATGGCATGAAGAGGAATTATTTCTGCGGGTCTTGGTGGAGGGAAAAATTAATTTATATGCGTTTGAAGTAAAAGGCTCGAAGCGATACTTTTTTAATGAAAACGGCACACCGGTAGAGCAACTCGTTTTTAAAAAATATAGGACAGCTGCTGGCGTACGAAATAATCTTACGTATCAAAAAACTTTGTTTAATCAGTTCAACTGCATGGACAGCACTGAGCAATACTTCAAGACCATAAAATACAGCGCTGGGGATTTGACAAAGGCATTTGAGATTATAAATGCGTGTGAAGGTTCGGCATCCATCATCTATGAAAGCCCAATTGAATCGGCAGTTGCCGAATCCAACGATATACACGTGACTGAAGTTACGAAGAGGGTCGGCTTAGTTGACACTCAAGAGAAGGAAAAATCAACAGCAAAAGCCAATCACTATTTAGGAATAGTAGCAAATCAATTGCTGCGGCAGTTATTTAATTTTGGAGGCACTGATAATTTTTTCAACGCACCTTATCTTCTACAATATGCGATTAATTCGAAGAAAGCAGGAAAGGGAGTTAATATAGGATTGACATACAACAGGAATTCATTTACCGATAACTCCAATGGTATAACGCGCAAAACAAATAGTCGCAATATTTCTTTTCGAATTGGATATGACCGAAAGAACGATTGGGGAAAGAGATGGATAGGTGTTTACGGTTTTGATTTTTTACTGGATGGCAATAAAAGCAAAACAGAGAGTGCACCAGCAGGTTCTGGCTTTACAATTGAATCAACTTCAAAAGGATGGGGCATTGGCCCTCGTTTCGGCCTCCTGTTTCGTGTAAGCGACAAAGTGCTTTTGGGAACAGATGCAGCGTATTACTTTCATTCCGCTAACTCTTTTGTGACTATCCCCGACCAGCCTCGGTCAACTCAGAAATCAAACAGCTTTAGCCTCAGTCTTCCCGTTGCTTTGTTCTTGACAATTAAACTTAAGGAGTAGTCTCACTCACTTCTCAAAGACTTAACCGGATCACTTGCTGCTGCTCTAAACGATTGGAAGCTCATCGTTATCCATGCAATCAAAAATGCAATAAGACCCGACAAAATAAACAGTCCAGCACCAACTTCGGTTTTATATGTATAATCTTTCAGCCACCATTCTATTCCATACCAGGCCAATGGTGCAGCTAAAACAAATGCAATCAGAACAAGCTTACCAAAATCTTTGGAAAGCATAAGTACAATGCTCGTTATAGACGCACCTAATACTTTACGTATCCCAATTTCTTTACTGCGTTGCTCGGTAGTAAAAGAGGTGAGCGCGAATAATCCAAGACAGGCAATCAAGACAGCAAGACCAGCAAAGATTCCGAACACTTTTGCCAATTTTGTTTCGGCAGCATACATGTTTCCAAAACGTTGATCTAAAAAATAATAAGTGAACGGCTGACCTGGCGCCATCTCTTTCCATTTGGTTTCTATCATGGAAATAATCTCCTGCGTATTTTGTGATTGAAATCGGAAAGAGGCAATTCCCTCAGGCCGTTTACTCAGGAAAATCATCACCGGTGAAACGTTTTGCTTGAGCGATTCAAAATGGAAATTCTCAATTATTCCTATCACGGTAAGGTACTGTAGGTTTTCTCTGTCTGGGCCTCCTCCTTCCGCATCACCAAAGGATTGAATTTTTCTTCCAATGATATTGCCAGTAAAGTTAAAAGCTTTGGCTGCCGCTTCGTTCAGAATTACGGCTGAAGAATCGGAAGGGAATTCCTGAGAAAAATCTCGTCCTTCTATCACCGTCATGCCTAATGTTTTAATATAATCATAGTCCACTCGCCAATTTTGCAAACTCACCATGTTTTCCTGGCTTGCTTGTTTGCCTTCTGCCCACCAGGGTGTGTCGCTGCGGTTGGTGCCAGAAACTGGAAGAAACCCTGAAAAGGTTGCGTTCACTATGGAGCTATTCTGTTTGATTTCATCTTTAAACGCTTGTCGTTTATCCCCCAACGCATACGAATCATCAATCATAATAACCTGGTCTTTGTTGAAGCCCAATTTTTTATTTTGGATGTAATTCAATTGTTTGAAGACAGCGATTGTTCCGATTACCAATAGAATGGAAACAGTAAATTGAAAAACTACAAGCGAGCTGCGAATGAAGCCGCTCTTCATGCCAAGGGAAACATTTCCTTTCAAAACACTTGCAGGCATAAATGCGGAAAGAAAAAACGAGGGATATATTCCCGCCATGATCCCCACAACTATCGCTGCCAAAAAAAGACCTGCATATAATTTTACATCTCCAAAAGGAATGAAAAGTTCACGGCCCGACAATTGATTAAAAAAGGGCAGCATCAAATATGCAAGGACAATAGCCAGGATAAAAGAAAACATGCTCAGAAGAGTAGATTCCGCTAAAAACTGCCACATCAGATGCGATCGAAATGAGCCCATTACTTTTCTTATGCCCACTTCTTTGGCACGATTGGCCGAACGGGCGGTGCTTAGATTCATAAAGTTGATGCAAGCGAGTATGAGAATGAATAAAGCGATCGCTGTAAAAAGATAGATATAGGTGATATCGAAGTTAGGCTCGAACTCACCCATCAGAGAACTTTTCATATGAATATCGGTTAAGGACTGCAGGCTATATTCGATTTTGTTCCCAGCTTCTTTAAATTTTTCAGCCGTAAAATCTCCACCCAGCATTTGAACTGCCTGAGGCATGACAGTTTTGAGAATCAAATCAGGAAATTTATTTTCGAGATCCTCTGCACGAGTACCTTTGCGAAGTAAAAGATAGGTTTGAAAATTGTTACTAAACCAAATTGGTGATTTAGCCTCGTCAAAACCCTCCATAGCAATAAGGATATCAAAATGAAAGTGACTGTTGGCGGGCATGTTTTGATAAACAGCCGTGATCTTTACATTCAGTTTATTGTCCAGGATCAATGTTTGCCCCAGTGCATTTTCGTTGGGAAAAAACTTCTGCGCTATTCGTTCACTAATGGCTACTGAGTTGGGTTCGATGAGTGCTTTGGCAGGATCACCAGCAAGAACGGGTACACTGAAAATTTTGAAGAAATCTTTATCCACCCAGATAACGTTGTCTTCCTTAATGTTTTCGGTGGTACGCTTAACCAGGTATGATCCTCGCTGACGAAAACGTATTGCTGCCTCTACCTCGGGATAATCAGATGCGAGTTTGGCGGCCAGGGGCGCTGGCCCGTAAGTCATGTTCCAATGGTTGCCACCAAATTTGATGTCGCTATGGATTCGATAAATTCGGTCAGAGTTCAAGTATTGTTTATCATAGCTCGCTTCGTTGAAAACAAAAAGAAGAATAACCAAACATACAGCGGTGCCAATGGATAACCCTGCAATGTTGATGAATGAATAGAAGCTATGCTTGCGCAGATTGCGTATAGCAATAGTGAAGTAATTTCTTATCATAACCCGTGTTGTTTTGTTATCTGTTTTTAAAATTTCATGTTGAGTTTCTCGCAGCCCGGAAGTGTGTCCAAATGAATGAAGCGCCTGGTGATATGCGTCAATGAATCGTGTGCCACTAGCCATTTCTTCTTCAACATGTGTGCAAATATGATCGATCAACTCCTCCTGGATGTTCTCAACCACAAGCCCGCGATAATTAAGGTCTTTGATGATGTAGTCGATATGGTCACTATTTAAATTCATCTTCCCGATTACCCACTAAGTTCTACCTGAAGAACATTACCAATGGTTTTAATAAAATCAAGAAACTCACTCACGCGCTCTTTGGCTAGGCTACGACCTTCTGATGTGAGGGAATAATATTTACGCACACGTTTACCCATCATAACCGTCTCTGTTTTTAATAGACC
Source organism: Bacteroidia bacterium (assembly GCA_016650355.1). Classification (GTDB taxonomy): domain Bacteria; phylum Bacteroidota; class Bacteroidia; order Cytophagales; family Cyclobacteriaceae; genus ELB16-189. The sequence goes on from JAENVX010000328.1 coordinate 8,092, forward strand.
TTCCGCCTCGAGTTTGTGCAGAGCTGGATAAAGGGCCCCTTCAGTTAATAGTAGGCGTTCGTCAGAAAGCTCCTTCACCCGTTGAGCGATTTCATATCCATACATTTTGCCATGATCTTTTAGCACTTTAAGAAGAATGGTTTGAAGCGTACCTTTTAGAAGCTCGGGAGAATGCATAATGGATTTATACATAAGTGAATTATGTATAAGACGCCTTCTCGTATTATTAGGTTGCACCTTCACAAGTTTTTTTATGTAAATTGAATCGCATGAGAGCTATTTACATTTTTATAGTGCTTTTTTTGACCTGGTGCATAATCTGTGCACGGTGGTATATATTTAGTGTTAAAGGCCTACTATTAGACCCAACGCATTTTAATCCACACGAGACAACAATGGCCATTGTAGAGATTCTATTTATGGTTTTAGTAGCCTTCCTGCTTGGTTTTGCTATCGCATGGCTGCTACGAGAATCGAGTCTGAAGCAAAAACAGGGAATTATTCAGTATTTCGAGGCCGAAAAATCCGCATTACTAAAAACGACCCTTGAGCAAAAATCTCAATTGGAACAGAACAAAATAGACCGTCTTCAAATTAATGAAGAGCTTTTGCAAGCTGCGAGGGAAAAGGAAAAGCTTAATGTGGAATTAGAAATAGAAAAAAAAGATAGAGTTCAAATGGGGAACGAGCTTACAATTCTTCGGCCCAAGATTCAGGAATCCGATTTGGAGCTTCAACTAGTGAATTTTCGTTTAAAACAAACGGAACAATTGATTACTGAAAAAGAAGAAGGGAATCAAAAACTGCTTGTTGAATTGGAAAATTTAAGAGCCAGTAAAAGGAATGAGCGAAGGGAACCAGTCTTTTCAGATTTCATTACGGATCAACTTCTGGCGGGCATCTCGCAACCTGACAAAAATGAGAGGGATGACCTTAAGACTATTGGCGGAATAGGACCAGGCATTGAAAAGAAACTAAACAACATCGGCATAACTACTTTTAAGCAGATAAGTGAGCTAACAGAAGAATCGGCCAAAGAGGTTTCTAATTCCATAAAGTTTTTTCCCGGACGCATCCAGCGAGATCGGTGGGTGGAGCAGGCATCGGTACTGTATTTGGAAAAACTCCGGAAATAGAAAGAATCATTTGACAGGTCAAAAAAACCACCAACTAGTATGCATGCATAACAAATTTCTTTTATCTTCGCCTCGCTGCAATAGATGAAAAAGGAAGATACTATAGACTATAATATTAAAGCTGCGTGGCATTCAATTTCGAGGATGTACAATCAACAGGCATTGAAGTACGATGGTACAATGTCTATGGGATTTGCGTTGCTGAATATCAATTCTGAAGAGGGCACAGCAGCAACAAAAATAGCTCCACTAATGGGGCTGGAGGCGAGGAGCCTTACCCGGCTTCTCAAGTCCATGGAAGAGAAAGGCTTAATCTACCGTAAAGCTGATAAAGCGGACAAGCGTTCAGTACGCATACTTCTTACGAAGGAAGGAAAAAAGATGAAGGAAAACTCAAGGCAAACCGTTTTGCGGTTTAATGAAGTTGTGCACAAGGAAATCTCTATGCAAAAGCTGAATGTTTTTTTTGATGTATTGCAAAGCATTAACCAGATTATCGAAAAAAGTAATATTTACGAAACTCAACTTCGTCAATTAACCTATGAATAGTTGACCAATCATACCCATTAAATTATGAACCGTAACATTCGCAAAATAGCTGTATTAGGATCTGGCATTATGGGTTCGCGTATAGCATGCCACTTTGCTAACATTGGCGTTGATGTATTGCTCCTGGACATTGCACCAAGAGAACTTAATGATGTAGAAAAGAAAAAAGGCCTAACGCTGGATCATCCGGCAGTGAAAAACAGAATTGTAAGCAGCGCCTTTGATTCGACATTGAAAGGGAGCCCGGCACCACTATTCAGTAAGAAATTTGCATCAAGAATAAAGCTGGGCAATTTTACAGATGACATGTCTAAAATCAAAGACTGCGATTGGACGATCGAGGTTGTTGTTGAAAATCTTGATATCAAAAAGAAAGTTTATGAAGAAGTAGAAAAACATAGAACCCCAGGAACTCTTATTACTTCCAATACATCAGGGATTCCAATTCACCTGATGGCAGAAGGAAGAAGCGAGGATTTTCAAAGGCATTTTGCGGGCACACACTTTTTCAACCCACCCCGGTATTTAAAGTTATTGGAGATCATTCCAACTACGAAGACAGACGATGAGGTTACAAAATTTCTAATGCACTATGGGGATTTATTTTTGGGTAAAACCACAGTGTTGTGCAAAGATACCCCTGCCTTTATAGGCAATCGTGTGGGTATTTATGGTTTACTCAAAGTAATTGATTCCATGGGCAAGTTCGGCTTGAATGTGGATGAAATTGATAAACTCACTGGCCCGGTTATCGGCCGGCCAAAGTCGGCAACATTTCGTACATCAGATGTAGTGGGATTGGATACTTTGGTAAAAGTTTCAAATAATCTATACGCTGGATTAGTTAATGACGAAGCGCGCGAAATATTCAAACTCAATGACGTAGTAAATAAGCTTGAGCAGAATAAATGGCTTGGCGATAAGACGGGTCAAGGATTCTATAAGAAAACTAAGAACGCAAAAGGTGAAACGGAAATCCTCACGCTTGACCTTAAATCATTTGAATACAAGCCTAAAGTAAAAGCAAAATTTGCTACGCTTGAAACGACCAAGACTATTGATAATTTAAAGGATCGTTTCAAGGTTTTACTTGCGGGAAAAGACAAGGCAGGTGATTTTTATCGGGATTGCTTTTACGGACTATTTCAATATGTTACCAACCGCATTCCTGAAATCAGCGATGAACTTTTTCGTATAGATGATGCCGTAAGTGGAGGTTTTGGATGGGAGATAGGTCCCTTTGAAACATGGGATGCTGTGGGTGTGGAGAAAAGTATTCCATTGATGGAAGCAGCGGGCTACAAACCTAATCAATGGGTGTACGATATGCTTGCCTCAGGCAACAAATCGTTTTACAAAGTAGAAGGTGGCCTGAAGAAGTATTACGACATCCCAACCAAAACATACAAGTCAATTCCTGGAAGAGAAAGCTTTATCATCCTTGAAAACAAGAGCGAAAATATTATCTGGAAAAATGCTGATTCAAAGGTTACAGATTTGGGCGATGGTGTAATCAATTTTGGTTGGCATTCCAAAAGCTATACGCTCGGCAGTGCGGTGATTGAAGGATTAAATAAGTCGGTTGATCTCGCAGAGAAAGAATACAAAGGGTTGGTGATTGGCCACCAAGGTTCAGATTTTTCGCTTGGCGCTAATCTGGGCCTGGTATTTATGTATGCGATCGAACAAGATTATGATGAAATCGACTACATGATCAAGGCTTTCCAAAATTCAGTCATGCGCATTAGATATTCCTCTATTCCAGTAGTCGTAGCCCCACAAGGCCGCACGCTAGGTGGTGGATGTGAAATGACAATGCATGCAGACATAGCACAGGCAGCAGCCGAAACCTATATTGGTTTGGTGGAAGTGGGTGTTGGCCTGATCCCTGGAGGAGGAGGGACGAAAGAATTTACTAAACGGGTGAGTGATGCTGCGGAGGAGGGCGATGTGGAACTGAATGCACTGCAAAATGCGTTTATGACGATAGCTACAGCAAAGGTTGCAACCTCAGCAGAAGAAGCGCGTGAACTAGGAATCCTGAAAAAATTGGATCGTGTGTCGATGAACAAAGACCGTCAAATACTGGATGCAAAAAATGCCGTGCTGGATTTGGTGACTGCAGGATATACGATGCCACAACAAGCAAAAAATATTAAAGTACAAGGCCGCTCCGGTCAGGCTCTTTTCTTGGCAGGACTGCAAGGTATGTTAATGGGAAAATACATTTCAGAACATGATGCCAAAGTAGCAAAGTGGATAGCCAACATTATGTGCGGTGGAGACTTGACATCTGCGCAGGAAGTAAGCGAGCAGTATTTGCTCGACCTGGAACGAGAAGCATTCTTATCGCTAACAGGTGAGAAGAAAACATTAGAAAGAATTCAAGCAATATTGACAGGGGGGAAACCCCTTAGAAATTAGTATTGAGTAGATAGTATTTAGTCTTAAGACTTTTGGATGATCGTTTAATATGAATAATTACAAAGAACTTAAAGTCTGGCAGAAATCTGTTGATTTAGCGGTCAGGATTTATGAGACGACTAAACATTTTTTGCGGGAAGAAGTATATGGATTGACTTCGCAAATAAGACGTAGTGCAATATCAATTCCATCAAACATTGCAGAAGGCGCAGGGAGGAATTTAAAAAAAGAATTCAATAATTTTTTAGCGATTTCCAACGGATCATCCTGTGAACTTGAGACTCAATTGATAATTGCTAACAAAGTTGACTTTTTGGATGTCGGCATTTTGCATGCACTGC
>JAENVX010000329.1 GCA_016650355.1 Bacteroidia bacterium
ACATTTTTAGGAACCGGAACATCACAAGGCGTACCTGTAATCGGGTGCACCTGCAAAGTATGCCAATCCGGCAATCCGAAAGATAATCGTTTGCGCACATCTATTCTTATCGAAGAAAAAGGGGAAACATTTGTAATAGATACAGGTCCTGATTTCCGTCAACAAATGCTTCGGGAAGATATCAAGAGATTAGATGCCGTAATTTTTACTCACAGTCACAAAGATCATATTGCAGGGCTTGACGATGTGCGCGCTTACAATTACATCCAAAAAGTTCCAATGCCGATATATGGCACCAAAGCCTTACATAAGCAGCTAAAATCCGAATTCTATTATGCCTTTTCTGGTGAGAAATATCCTGGCATCCCTCAACTAAACCTGATTGAAATAAACGAAGAGCCATTCACAACCCAGGGAGTGACATTCACACCACTACCCGTACTACATCTTAGAATGCCTGTACTTGGCTTTCGAGTTGGCGATTTCAGCTACATTACAGATTCGAATCAAATACCGGATAGTACGCTTGAGAAATTAAAGGGCACACGGGTATTAGTTCTAAATTCACTACAACGCGAAAAGCACGTTTCACATTTCAACTTAACTGAAGCCGTTGCAATGGCCAGGAAAATTGGCGCATCCAAAACTTATTTTACGCACATCAGTCATAAGTTGGGCACGCACAGGAAAGTAGAAAAAGAACTACCCGAATCGATAGCTTTGGGGTTTGATGGGTTGACCATCGAACTCTAGCTGTGCATAATAATTATTTTTTCCTTCGTCAACTTTCACAAGCTCTTTCCAAAAAATTAGTAGGCTCAACTCTTGTCTCTTGTTTTAGTCAGAATAAGGAAGAATTAATTCTAGAATTCAACGACAGCCATGAGTCCTTCTTTATCAAAGCCAGTCTGCAATCCGAATTTTGTTGTCTATCATTTCCAGATTCATTTAACCGAGCCCGAAAAAATAGTATTGATCTTTTCAATGCAATCCTGATGAAAAAGGTTGAGCGAATCTATGAGTTTAAAAATGAAAGATGCTTTTTAATTGAATTGGAGGCAAATTACTCGTTGCTGTTTAAACTGCATGGCAATCGTTCCAACATCATTCTATTTGATCAAAATAGTGTAAAAGAAATATTTAGGAACCACCTAAATGCAGACTATGAAATAAAGGTATCAGATTTAGATAGAGAAGTAGACTGGAGCAAAGAAGAATTTTTCAATCATTCAAAAGACCTCCAACGCACCTACTTTACACTCGGTAAACCAGTTTGGGAATATCTTGATAAAAACAACTTTCAATCACTCGATAGCGAAACAAAGTGGAGTCTTTTTGAAAAAACAATTCAACAACTGAACGACCCTCAATACTATATTTTAGAAAAGGTAAATAAACTCATGTTCTCGTTGGTACCCTACGGAAAAGTAATAAGTCAATTTACCGATCCTGTAAAAGGCATCAACGAATTCTTTCAACTATACTCTCAATTACACGCTTTCTATTCTGAAAAATCGACAACACTCCGACCAATCCGTGAGCGAGAAAAGAGCGCATTAAGCTACATCTCCAAAAACAAGCTAAAGCTTCAAGAGCTTCTGAACGATACGCATTATCAGGCTTGGGGAGATTTAATTATGGCCAACCTCCATAACATTAAAGCAAGGCAAGAGAAGTTTTTAGTTGACAATTTCTATGCTAAAAATCAACTGGTTGAGATCAAATTGAAAGCTGATCTGTCTCCTCAAAAAAACGCAGAGGTTTTTTATCGTAAAGGGAAGAACCAGAAGATTGAAATTCAGAAACTAAAGGAGGCAATCGAACGGAAGGAAAAAGAATTAGAAAAAATCCAAGCCCAGATTGCTGAGATTGAATCTTCCAAAGACTTAAAACAGTTGCGTATATCTTCGAAGGATTTAAAAAAAATTGGGAAGAAAAAAGAAAGTGTCGAAATTTTACCTTTTCATGAATTTGAATTTAAAGGATATAAGATCTTGGTTGGCCGCAATGCCGTAAGCAACGATATACTCACCTTGAAATATTCACACAAAGAAGATTTGTGGCTGCATGCCAAAGATGTGGCCGGTTCCCATGTTATTATTAAACACCAATCGGGTAAAAAATTTCCGAAAGACGTTATAGAACGAGCTGCTGAGTTGGCAGCTTACAATTCGAAACGAAAAACAGATTCCCTTTGTCCAGTCACAGTCACCTCTAAAAAATTTGTCCGCAAACGCAAAGGTGACCCTGCCGGTGCTGTGGTGGTGGAGAGAGGAGAGGTAATTATGGTGGAACCAAAACTAACTTCTTGATATCAGAGAATCCTGGCATCAAGAAGTTCGTTATTAATACTATTGTACTAAATGCACTTTAATCATATTTGACCTTCCTCGTTCTTGAATGGGCATACTGGCAAGTATGATAAACGTATCGCCAGCTTTCACATGGCCATCACGCTTAAGGATTTGTTCAACATCCGCTATCGTTGCGTCAGTGGAAGAAGCTTTGTCGTAATGATAAGCCCGTGTTGCCCAAACCAGATTCATGGTATTGATAATTGTGTCATTGCTCGTGAACGCGAAAATATTGCAATTGGGGCGGTGCGAAGCAGCTTTATAGGCGCTGTATCCAAACTGTGTCATTCCAACGATTGCCTGGGCATTTACATCTTTAGCAAGTTTACACGCAGTAAGGATCAAACTATCATTAAAATAATTGGGGGCAGTTGTATCAAGTTCGCGGAATTTAAAAAAAATATTACCCTGCTTTTCAACGGATCCAATAGTTCGCACCATACTGCGGATAACTTCAATTGGATATTTTCCCGCGGCCGTCTCTGCCGAAAGCATCAATGCATCGGCTCCATCCATCACTGCATTGGCGACATCGTTTGTTTCAGCCCGAGTAGGTCTAGGGTTTTCAATCATGCTTTCCATCATCTGAGTAGCAACGATTACAGGCTTTCCAGCAGTGTTACATTTCTCGATCAACATTTTCTGGACCATAGGCACTTCCTCCATCCATATCTCCACACCAAGGTCTCCACGCGCTACCATCACGGCATCCGTTGCTGCAATAATTGCATCAATATTTTCCAGTGCCTCCGGCTTTTCAATCTTTGCAATAATTCGTGTAGTCGACTCCAGGCCATCAATAATTTCGCGCAAGCTTAAAATATCCTGTGCTTTTCTCACAAAGGACAAAGCAACCCAATCTACTTTATGCTTGAGTCCAAAATGCAAATCAGTTAAGTCCTTTTCGGTTAGTGATGGGGCAGATACTTTTGAATTTGGTAGATTAATTCCTTTTCTCGACTTGAGCGGACCTCCATAAATAACAGAGCACACAACATCAATATCTCTTACCTCCTTAACTTTCAGTTCAATTTTTCCATCATCGATCAAAATCATATCCCCAACCTTAACATCTTTGGGTAGCCCTTCATAGGAAGTGCTCACTAGTTCATTGTTTCCAAGAACTTTACGTGTAGTGATAATGATCTCCTGGCCGGCTTCAATCTCTACACCGGGCTGCATATCGTTAACCCGGATTTTGGGACCTTGTAAATCTTGCAATAATGCAACATTGGTGCCCATTTCGACATTTATCTCACGGACATAATTGATCACTTTAAGATGGTCCTCATGTGTGCCGTGCGAAAAATTCAATCGGAATACATCAACTCCTTCCTTTACCAAGGCGCGAAGCATTTCCATATTACTTGAAGCAGGGCCAACGGTGGCAACAATTTTTGTCTTGTTATAAGAGATTCTTTCCATGTTAGGTTTTAAAAAATAAAGTTTTCCTTGGATTTTAAGGCCGCCAAAGGTATGAAAGCGACTAGTTCGATGGAAGGAATATTACTCAAGAGTTCCTGCAATCGATTGATCTCCATGTGCTCATCACCTTGTGCCAATAAAATGAAGTCCAAATGTGGAAATTCCGGTATAAGGAGGCCTCTTACAGAGTCTATTTCATTAGGTTTATTCCGGAAGAGCTTCAATTGGTTCACATTACTACCTGATGCGAAAAAGGCGTAATTCAAGACGGATTTTTTTTTGGCCTGGATGACTAAATCTGGCTGTTTTACAAGCCTGACCCCAAGAAGCTTATTGATTTCCCAAGCCAGACGATAACCTTTTGCTGAAGAAATGAGACCTATTAACTCAAAATCATACGTATATTCAATTTCAAGTCTGCTTTTCTTCATTGTATGAGCTGGTAATATTTTGGAATACCAGAGTTGACGAACTGATTACTAAGTATTTAAAAGAATTCTAAATTTGGTTGTACTGCTTTTCCTTATTATTTAAACAAAAATACCATCAAACGACAAATTTGATAGAATTGACGTCTATTAAAAAGGTTTGCCAATATTGCGCTAAATCTCTTTATTTGCACAAGTTTTTGAATACTCTAAACTAAAATAACATGTCTGAAATCGCACAAAAAGTAAAACAGATCATCATCGACAAATTAGGTGTGGAAGAATCTGAAGTAACTCCTGAAGCAAGCTTTACAAACGACCTCGGTGCCGACTCATTGGATACCGTGGAATTAATCATGGAGTTCGAGAAGGAATTCAACATTTCCATCCCAGACGACCAGGCTGAGAATATTGCCACCGTAGGCCAGGCGATTTCTTACCTTGAGGAGAACGCTAAGAAATAAACTAAGGATCTCCCCTTCGAAATAGTTTTATGTCTTTTAAGAGAGTAGTCATAACCGGTGTAGGTGCACTTACTCCCATTGGGAATACCCTTTCCGAATATTGGGAGGGTCTTCGCAATGGAAAAAGTGGCGCTGCTCCTATAACTAAGTTTGACACCACTCTTTTTAAGACCAAGTTCGCCTGCGAGCTGAAAGGCTTTGACCCGGTCAATTTCATGGAGAAGAAGGAAGCGAGGAAACTCGATCCGTTTTCGCAATATGCCATGGTGGCATCAGATGAAGCTATTCAGGATGCTAATCTAACGATGGCAGAAATTAACCTCGATCGTGTTGGCGTGATCTGGGGCTCTGGGATTGGCGGCTTACTTACTTTTCAGGAAGAAGTTAGATCTTTCGCTGCCGGTGACGGTACACCACGATTCAATCCATTCTTTATTCCGAAAATGATTCCAGACTTAAGTGCTGGGCATATTTCAATCAAACACGGATTCAGAGGACCGAACTATGTTACTGTCTCTGCCTGCGCGTCTTCTACCAACGCGATGTATGATGCATACACCTATTTGAAATTAGGAAAGGCTGATATAATCGTCTCTGGTGGATCTGAAGCTGCGATCTGCATTGCAGGTGTCGGTGGATTTAATGCGCTTAAGGCTCTTTCTGAAAACAACGCCTCTCCAGAAACTGCCTCACGTCCATATGATAAAGACCGCGATGGTTTTGTTTTAGGAGAAGGTGCAGGTGCATTGATTCTGGAAGAATATGAACACGCCAAAAGACGCGGTGCAAAAATTTACGCTGAGGTAATCGGTGGCGGCATGTCATCTGATGCGTATCACATCACAGCACCACATCCTGAAGGAGCAGGTATTACCAAAGTGATGGAATATGCTCTTGAAGAGGCAGGCATAAAACCAGAAGAAGTGGATTATATCAATACACATGGAACCTCCACCCCGCTAGGTGACTTTGGTGAAATCAAGGCCATTCAAAAAGTATTTGGAGAGCACGCATATAAAATGAATATCAGCTCCACCAAATCCATGACGGGCCATTTACTAGGAGCTGCTGGTGGTATTGAAGCCATTGCCTGTCTTCTTGCCATCAAAGAAGGCATTGTGCCTCCTACCATAAACCATTTTACGGATGATCCGGATCAGGATCCGAGGCTCAATCTTACATTCAATAAAGCTCAAAAAAGAGAAGTTAACATTGCTTTGAGCAATACGTTCGGCTTTGGTGGGCACAATTGTTCCATACTTCTTAAAAAAGTGGAGTAAGCCCAGTCCTTGTGTGGAACTTACTTAAATTATCCAAGGCAAATTCAAAAGATGACAAGAAGCTGATCACCGCAATTCGAACGATTGCCGGCTTCGCGCCATCAAATATTGCCCTGTATAAGCTTGCCACATTACATAGTTCTAAAGGAATAGACAAAGAGGGCTTCCGCGAATCAAATGAGCGCCTTGAATATCTAGGTGATGCCGTTTTGGGTGCAGCTGTTGCTGATTATTTATTCAAAAAATATCCCTTCAAAGATGAAGGGTTTCTTACCGAAATCCGATCGCGGATTGTAAACCGAGAATCACTAAATCATCTGGCTCGCAAAGTTGGTATTGCCGCTATCGTCCAATTCGACCATAAGAACTCGCAGCTTCAACAAGTAATTTTAGGGAACACGCTGGAAGCATTGGTTGGTGCGGTCTACATGGACAAGGGATTCATTCGCTGTAAAAAATTTGTAGTCGATAAATTAATCCAACCCTATTTCGATTTAGAAGTGGTTGTAAATTCTAATTCTAATCATAAAAGCAAAATAATCGAATGGGCGCAACGAAATGGCATGGAAATTAAATTCGAAATTTTGAATGTGAAAAACGCAAGAAATAGTAAAGAGTTTTCTGCACAAGTTTTTATTGCCGAGCAACCTTATGGATTAGGTTATGGTTATACAAAGAAGAAGGCTGAGCAAGATGCTGCACAGAAGACGTGTGAGATGCTTAATATTTAATAGGTATGAATAAGGAGTTTTGAATTATCAGCGGACCTAGACTCAAGACTATTGACTATTGACTTAAGATTAGCATGAGTAAAACGTTAAAAATAGGCGGAGCCACAGTTAACCAAACTCCAATGGATTGGGGAGGTAATGTTGTAAACATTATCGATGCATTAGAATCTGCCAAAAGTCAGAAGATTGATATTCTTTGTTTTCCTGAATTATGTCTTTCCGGATATGGATGTGAAGACATGTTCCTGAGCGATTGGCTAAGTGAATCTGCCTGGAACCATTTGCAAACTATCGTGCCTTATTGCGATGCTATCACAGCCTGCATCGGGCTGCCAATCAGAATGGACGGAATTACATACAACGGAGTTTGCGTTATTACAAATAAAAAAATAGCGGGCATTACCTTGAAGCAGAATATGGCTCGTGATGGTGTACACTATGAGCCGCGTTGGTTTGATGCGTGGCCTGTGAACATGGTGAAAGAGTTAAGTCGTGGCGGCCAAATCATCCAGACAGGCGATTTAGTTTACGAGACGAAGGGCATTAAGTTTGGATTTGAAATTTGTGAAGATGCCTGGAGAAAAAGCAAACGACCTGGCTACCAATTGCGCGAGCGAGGTGTTGATCTAATCTTGAACCCCAGCGCAAGTCATTTTGCTTTAGCCAAAAGTGAACTGAGGGAGGAAGAGGTAGTGGTGGAGGGCTCCAAAAAATTTAAATGCGCTTATGTCTTCGCTAATTTACTTGGCAACGAAGCAGGCCGTATGATTTATGATGGTGATATTATCATTGGGCAAAACGGAAATATTTTAGGGGTTAATCAACGATTGAGTTTTAAGAATTTCAACCTTCTTGCGTGTGAAATTGATTTCGAAAATCCTTCCAATAGCAAAGTCACTCCGTCAAGTGACTCAAAAGAAAAAAATGAGGAATTCGCCAGAGCTACTTCACTTGCGTTGTTTGACTATTTAAGAAAAAGTAAAGCAAAAGGTTTTGTTTTGAGTTTGAGCGGTGGGGCTGATTCAGCTTGCTGTGCTATTCTAGTTGCAGAGATGGTTCGAAGAGCATCAAGCGAATTAGGTTGGGAAAAATTTTGTCTGACTTTGGGACTTCCGCCATTGACTTCTTCAAAAGACGCAATGGCAAACCTACTTACATGTGCTTACCAGGGAACAAAGAATTCAACGGAAACTACTCAGTCAGCTGCTCGCGGATTAGCACAATCTTTAGGTTCAGAATTTCACAAATGGATGGTTGATGAAGAAGTTAATTCTTATCAGACCAAAATCGAAAAAGTGCTTAATCGATCGCTCACTTGGAAACAAGATGACATTGCTTTGCAAAACATTCAGGCTAGAACACGCTCCCCAATTATCTGGATGTTAGCAAACATAAAGCAATCTTTATTACTCACTACATCAAATAGAAGTGAAGGTGATGTAGGGTACGCTACGATGGATGGTGATACCAGTGGAAGTCTTGCTCCCATTGCGGGGATAGACAAACCATTTATTATGCAATGGCTAAAATGGGCAGAGACAGAATTAGGTTATACTGGACTTGCTAGCGTAAACAATCTGCAACCCACTGCAGAATTACGGCCATCGGATCTTGAACAAACGGACGAAAAAGACCTGATGCCGTACCTAATCCTGGTGGCAATTGAAAAATTAGCTATACGGGATCGTAAGTCTCCAATGGAAGTTTATCAGATTTTGGCTGAAGATGTTGTGACGCATCATGGAATAACTCAAATAATCTTAAAAGAGTATGTGAAGAAATTCTATCGAATGTGGTCCGCCAACCAGTGGAAGCGCGAACGAATAGCCCCTTCTTTTCACCTCGATGATATGAATGTAGACCCTCGCAGTTGGTGCCGCTTTCCTATTTTATCAAGCGGCTTTAAGAAAGAGTTAGAGGAGTTGGATGAAGTCTGAGACTCTCACAACAGGATAGCTCGAGACATTTTAATCTTAATTGATTTTATACCCCTGATTTTTCAGGCGTTGATCATTAGGCATTAGTCACTATCTTTGCCCGTAATTTTTTATTGAAATGCACATGATTAGCTACATTATCTGGAACGGAAGCTCTGAAATTTTCTCTTTTGGTTCCTTAACCTTACGATGGTACGGATTACTTTTTGCGCTTGGCTTTTTGATAAGCCAGCAACTTCTTTATTATATCTATCGAAAAGAAAATAAGCCTGAAAGAGACGTAGAAACCCTCACGATATACATGGTGGTAGCAACCATTGTTGGGGCAAGGCTAGGCCATGTCATCTTCTATCAGCCTGATATGTTTCTGACTGATCCATTGGGTATTTTTCTTCCCTTTCAGTTTTCACCCACATTTAAATTTACCGGTCTTCAAGGTCTGGCAAGTCATGGTGGAGCATTTGGGATTCTGTTCGCATTGTGGCTATACAGTCGGAAAAAGAAACCGGGGCAATCGTATCTACAGATTCTTGATAGAATAGTTATTCTGGTAGCACTTACGGGCTGCTTAATCCGCTTGGGGAATTTCTTTAATTCAGAGATTATTGGGAAACCAACAGACTCACCAACGGGTGTAGTATTCACAGGCCGAGTAACTGAGGCTATCCTGAGAAATCCAAATAACCTGGTTGAAACAATTGGCATTACCAAAGACGATGAATCTAGCGTTACATCTAGTGGCCAAGCACCTATTCAAATTTATCTTTTCTTTAAGAAGGGCATTTCGCGTGAAGCCGCTGAAAATTACGTCAGAACAGATGTCAAATATATTCTCACGCACCTTCCTGAATTCGTCAATGAATCACCATTGGTTGCAATTAACTATGAGATTGTCTCAGAAGCTGAAGGTTCTTGGGTAACTAAAGTTCATACTTTTGGAATTGTGAGGCATCCGGCACAACTATATGAATCCATATCATGTCTTTTCCTATTTGCATTCCTTTTCTGGTATTGGCATCGTTATCAATTGGAAACACCTCCCGGTAGGATTTTTGGATTATTTCTAGTTATTCTTTGGAGTTTAAGGTTTGCATATGAATTTCTGAAAGAAAACCAGGAAGCATTTGAAGGGGATCTACCAATTAATATGGGACAGATATTAAGTATACCATTAGTACTTGCTGGCATCTATGTATTAATCCGATCATACCAAAAGCCGTCTAACAAACAAACCTTATCCTAACAATTGCAAGTATATTATTTTAATGATATGGAGGAGGAGAGATAAATTATGCTGGCGATAATAGCAGGGCTTATTGGTATGGTTGCAGTGGAATTTATTCCTGCAGACCTGGTTTTTCAAAACCCGGATAGGACTTCTATTTCAGACTCTACGGATTTTAAAATTTTAAAAATTAACAGAATACTAATCATCGGTAATAAAATTACGCGTAATCGGATAATTGAAAGAGAACTAAGTCTTAAACCCGGAGACACGATAAGCGTACCTCGCCTTTCTGAAATTTTATTAAAAGATAAAAACAAAGTCTATAATCTTAGACTTTTCAATACAGTCACAATTCGTTCACTAAAATTGGATGAAGAAAACATTGATTTATTGGTGGAAGTAGAAGAGCGTTGGTACACTTTTCCAGTTCCTATTTTCGAACTTTCCGATAGAAATTTTAATGAATGGTGGCAGAACTATGGACATGATTTTAAAAGGGTCAATTATGGCCTTCGATTGTATCAACGTAACTTCAGGGGACGAAACGAAACCGTGAGGTTGACCGCCCAATTTGGATACTCAAGACGCTATTCACTTTTATATAATATCCCCAACCTGGATGAAAAGCAAAAGCACGGCCTATCATTTGGTTTTGACTATAGTGAACCTAAAAATCTTGCATATTATACAACCGATCACAAGCTGGATTACCTTGAAATGCGTCAAACCCTTAAAACGAGTATTGGTGGAAATATAACCTATTCCTATCGTAGGTCGTTTTACGAAACACATTCTTTTCAGCTAGAATATCGCGATAGCCAAGTTGCCGACACGATTGTAAAGCTGAACCCCAACTATTATTTTGGTGCGTCTGATAATATCAGATTTGCTGCCATCTCCTACTCATTTACGTCTGATCACCGTGACGTAGCCGCATACCCATTGAAGGGCTATTATTTTGATGGATTCCTCTCTAAGAATGGACTTGGCTTTGGAGACGTGAACCAATTCGAGGGTAATTTTACGTTTGCCAAGTTTATAGACTTAGGTCATAGGACGTATCTCTCAAATTTCAGCTCTGTTTATGGTAGTTCTCCCAATTCACAGCCGTATGCGCTTTATAGTGCTTTGGGTTATCGCAGGCAATTCATTCGAGGATACGAAGTGTATGTAATCGAAGGGCCAAAGTTTTTCTTAAACAAAACAACATTGAAGAAGCTGATCTTTTCTGGAAATTATAGATTTGAGGAAATGCCCATTGAGCAATTTCGGCATTTCCCAATTTCCATTTATCTAAAGAGCTACGTTGATTTCGGGTATGTAGAAAATTATCCACTATATGATGAAATAAAAATAAACAATACCTTATCAGATCGATTACTTGCCGGAGCAGGAGCTGGCATTGACTTTGTGCTGGCATACGACAACGTAATGCGTTTCGAATATACATTTACAAGGGAAGGCACGAACGGTTTTTTCTTTCATCTAAAGAAAGAATTTTAGGATTTATTTCTTAAGAATAACCAAAGATCCTCTATCAAACGGATCTCAACCTTTGTATGGATCGCAAAAAATCCTTCATACTATTAGCTTTTCGGAACGAATAAATCTTAATTTAATGTATTGATTCCCAACTTAAGAAAGTTGACGTGATGAAATTTCTTTTAATTTCAATACTGCTTTTTCTTCTTAGCGAGAATACAACCGCACAGAGTTCGTTGACAACCATTGGCGCACGTACTGCCGCCATAGGCAACACTTCCTCAACTTTGTCAGATGAATGGTCCGTACTTAACAACATCGGAGGATTAGCACGGGTCAGTGAGACTAACGCAGCATTCTCATTTGAAGCCAGACCAGCGTTGCCAGGTTCTTCCCGAATGGCGGCCGCTTTTTCAACTCCACTTAAAACAGGAGTACTGGGTGTTGGTGTTTATAAGTTTGGAGATAAAATATACAGTGAACAAATTATTACAACTGGCTTCAGTAATCAATTTGGAATTGCTTCTCTTGGGTTAAAACTAAATTACATTCAGTATAGAGCAGAAGGATTTGGCACCAAAGGCGCGCTCTCGGTGAGTGCTGGTGGAATTGCTGAAATCACTGACCAGCTCTCCATTGGGGCTTACATCCAAAATTTAAACCAACCAAAACTAACTAACGGTGAAAGAGTGCCCGTGAAACTTTCCGTTGGCTTAAGTTTTAAACCTGCAGAAGAAATCTTACTAATCAGCGAAATAGAAAAAGACCTTGCCTACGAACCGACAATTAAAGCTGGTATGGAATACTGCATCCATAAAAAGTTATTCGCGCGAACCGGATTTAATTTAAATCCAGAAGCCGCCTTCTTTGGAATCGGCTTTAAAGGTTGGCGATTAAAATTTGATTATGCCATACAATATAACAACTCTTTAAATTTCGCACATCAGGCTTCAGCTTGTTATAGACTTGAAAAAATAAGAAAGAGTTCAAATCAAGAATAACGGATATGAGAATTGAGTGTACATCAATAAATGACTCCACTAATTCCCTTGAATATCGATTTCTACTATTTCAAATCCACACAACTAAAGTTAAAATCATTCTTTTAGTTTGCCTAATCTGTTTCTTCGCACAATCTCAAGGGCAGGATTATCCGCGCACAGATTATAATCTTGAAAAACTGGCGGATGAAATTTTCCCTATTCAAGATCTTGATCTTAATTACGAAGAGCTTTATGAAAATCTCGCTCAGCTGCTGACAAATCCTTTAGACTTAAATCAGGCAAGTGCTGAAGAGTTACGTTCGTTGATGGTTCTTAGGGAGGTTCAGGTTGAAAATTTTATTCAATATCGGCACGAACAAGGAAAACTACTTTCAATATATGAGTTACAAGCTATTCCGGAATTTGATCTGGATATTATAAATAAACTGATGCCATTTACAATTGTCCGTGATCCGTTTAGCTCGTATAATAAAAATCTATTAAGAAGGATGATCGAAGAAAAAAGCAACTACTTTATTTTTCGTATAGAGCGAACCCTTGAAGACAAGAAGGGCTACCTTCCCGAAACAGATTCAAGTTCGCAGTACAATGGTTCGGCTAATAAGGTGTATTCGCGGTTTCGAATAAATCACACAGGAGATTTTAGTTTTGGATTCACTGTAGAAAAAGACGCAGGTGAAACTTTTGGCTGGAATCCCCAATACAAAAGATATGGGTTCGACTATAACTCGGTGCATGCGCAAGTGATGAACAAAGGCAGGATCAAAAATATTATTATTGGAGATTTTCAAGCACAATTTGGTCAGGGATTGCTATTAGGAGGGGGATTTGGAATGGGCAAAGGATCAGAATCCATCACCACTATCCGTAGAAGTAATCTAGGATTCATTCCT
>JAENVX010000330.1 GCA_016650355.1 Bacteroidia bacterium
ATCCGGAATACGAGTTGGGGATTTTGCTGGGTGAAGCCATTAAACAATTACGCCCGGAAATTGATATTTATTACATCACTGATATCGCTGTTCAAAGTTTGTCAGACAACTCCATGAAAGTATTCGAGCGAATATTTTACAGAAAAGAAGATTCGCAGGAGCTGCATCTGAGTTTAATTCGGGGAATAAAAGATCGGTACGAAACCCCGTTCTATACGGCATTAAAAGAGTATAGCCAAAAACCAACTGGTGTTTTTCATGCGATGCCCATCTCTCGGGGCAATTCAATTTTTAAGTCAAACTGGATTGATGACTTTGGCGATTTTTATGGTCGCAATCTTTTTCTTGCTGAAACTTCTTCTACTACGGGTGGCCTTGATTCATTGCTTCAACCAACGGGTCCGTTAAAGAAAGCGCAGGAATTGGCAGCAAAAGCCTTTGGTTCAAAGCGAACTTACTTTGCAACCAATGGCACATCAACTTCTAACAAAATTGTATTGCAGGCGCTGGTGGAACCAGACGATGTCGTCCTCATCGACCGCGACTGCCACAAGTCGCATCACTACGGCATGGTGCTGTCAGGTGCCTATGTCACCTATCTGGATTCATATCCCTTACAAAAGTATTCTATGTATGGTGCAGTGCCCTTGTCGCACATCAAAGAAAGATTGTTGGTATTGAAGCGTGCCGGCAGGTTAGACCGTGTGAAAATGTTGTTGCTCACCAATTGCACCTTTGATGGAATCGTTTACAACGTGGAGCGAGTGATGGAAGAAGTATTGGCCATTAAACCAGATATGATTTTCTTATGGGACGAGGCCTGGTTTGCCTTTGCGGCCTTCTCCCCAACGTATCGCCAGCGTACAGCCATGTATGTAGCAGATAAACTGTGTCAGAAATATAAAACGCTCGAGTACAAGGAGAGATATAAAAAGCATTTAATTGAAGTAAAGAAGAAGGGACCGGACGCATTGCACACCTTACCAAATCCTGAGTTGGTGAAAATACGTGTTTATGCTACACAATCGACCCACAAAACGCTTTCCTCCATGCGGCAGGGTTCAATGATTCATATCTATGATGAGGAATTTGAACGCAAAGCGGAGACTTCGTTTCACGAAGCTTACATGACCCATACCTCTACATCAGCAAATTATCAAATCCTTGCTTCGCTAGACATTGGAAGAAGGCAAGTTTCTTTTGAAGGATACGAACTGGTGGAGAAAAGTGTCGAGATGGCCATGTTGCTAAGAGCCAAAATCAATGATCATCCTAAACTCCAAAAGTATTTCAGAGTGCTTACCATCGAAGACCTCATTCCGGATAAACATCGGGTATCGGGCCTTGCCGAATATTATAATCCTGAAACAGGCTGGCAACAATTTGAAGATGCCTGGGCGAACGATGAATTTGTTTTAGATCCTACGAAAATAAATCTTCACATCGGTAACACAGGTGTGGATGGAGATACTTTTAAGAACAAGTACCTGATGGATCAATTTCATATCCAAGTGAACAAAACCTCGCGTAACTCGGTGTTGTTTATGACGAACATTGGTACGACACGCAGTTCTGTCAGCTATTTGATTGGTGCGCTTTTAAAAATTGTTGATCAAATCGACTTGCAATTTGATTCTCTCAATCTGGAGGAGCATCGTATTATGCAAGACAAAATATATTCCTTAACGGAAGAAGCTCCACCCCTTCCAGACTTCAGTTACTTTCATGATTCCTTCCGAGCCGTTGCCGGCATACCGGGCGGTCGTTTGCGTGAGGCTTATTTTCTGGCATACAACGAAACGAAATGTGAGTATGCAGATTTTTCTTCGTGCAAAAAGATGATGCAGGAAGATAGATTGCTGGTAAGTGCAGCCTTTGTAATCCCCTATCCTCCCGGCTTTCCGGTACTCGTGCCGGGTCAGGTGATAACAGCGGAAATACTAAGTTTTCTGGTAGCCCTTGATGTGAAAGAGATTCACGGGTATCGTCCCGATTTAGGCTTGCGCATTTTTACTAATGGCGCACTCAATCGCCAGCAATCTGGAACTGCGCTTATGGGGGTAGCAGCTTCAATGCGAGGTAGGAAAAATGGAAAGAAAGTGAAGATGAAAAAAACAAACGTATAAGTTTATGGTGAACACAGTAGAATCAGTACGACCAGAATTAAAAAAGGGAATTAGTAAAGTTGGATTTTTTTGTTTGGCATTTGGTGCCATGATTGGTGTGGGTTGGGTAACTGCTATGGGGCCCTGGTTGAGAACAGCAGGCCCTGTTGGTGCTGCAATAGCCTTCGCTATTGGAGGAACCCTGATGCTATTCATAGGATTTTGCTATGCCGAAGTCACCGCCATGCTTCCGGTGTCGGGTGGTGAGGTAGCCTATGCCTATAAGGCATACGGAACAGGTCACTCATTTTTAGTGGGTTGGTTTTTGTCATTTGGCTACATTTCAGTATCTGCATTCGAAGCCATTTCTGTTGGTAAAATTTTGAGTTATCTTTTTCCAACCATCGACCGCTGGCCCCTGTATTCAATCAATGGTGACACGATATATGGCTCGCATTTATTGCTAGCACTTCTTTTTGTATCACTTATTACGTACATCAATTATGTGGGGGTTCAAAACTCCATGCAGTTTCAAATCTATCTAACAATAATTTTCTTGGTGATTGTATTATGTGTTGTGGTGGTTGGTTTTTGGAAAGGCAGTGTTAGTAATTTAGAACCCCTGTTTGTTGGTAACAACTACCCCGAAATAGGCGCAGGAATTATTGGTGTGTTTGCCACCGTTCCCTTCTGGCTGGTAGGCTTCGATACCATTCCGCAAGGAGCAGAAGAAGCAAAAGAGAACGTAACGTTTCGCACTATTGGTATATTGATTTTGGTTTCAATCATCGCAGCGGTTGTATTCTACATACTGTTGATCTTTAGTACATCAATGGTGGCAGACTGGTCCCTTCTCACGGAAACTGAATTGTTTACTGCCAGTGCTTTTGAAGTTGCCTTTCAATCGGAATTATTAGTAAATGGAATACTTATTGCAATTTTGATTGGTCTCCTCACGAGTTGGAACGGGTTTTTCCTTGCGGGATCGCGCGTGCTTTTTGCGATGGGCCGTGGGAAAATAATTTCGCCTGCCTTAGGCAAATCGCACGCTACATTCAAAACACCACACTATGCCGTTCTCTTCAGTGGCATTGTTACGATGTTGTCCGCTTTCCTTGGCCGTGGTGCCATGATTGCTTTTGTAGATGTGGGGTCGTTTTGTATTGCAGCAGCATTTCTTGGCGTTTCGTTTTCTTACTTACGATTGAAAAATAAATTTCCCGACCAACACCGTCCCTACCTTGCACCTGGTGGCAAATGGGCTGGCTACATTTCAATAGCAGGCTCCCTCCTGATATTACTGGCAATAACTGTACCTGCCAGTCCCGCAGCATTAAAGTGGCCGCTTGAATGGGCCGTCTTACTGGGCTTATGTCTATTAGGTATAATTCTATGGATCACCTCTAAGAAAAGCAGGGAAACAACCTCGGAAGCAGAGCGGGATCACCTCATCTTAGAAAAGTATAAATAGCTTCAAAATTAGTTTCGTTATCAAATGAGAAACTTGTTGAGTCAAATAGTCAGTAGTAACGCGTAGCGATAACTAAAGGTTCTTATATAAGAATTTACTGCTGCAGGATATCCCATAAGGAACACTTCTCCTTTAGAATAATGAGCTATTTTAACATAGAACGAATTACACATTTTCCGGCACCACATAAGGAGCCCTGTATTCTCGTTTCATCAGTTTATTAGCTTCATCATCGCCTGGGAATGTTTCTGTCTTTGGATCGAAAGTAAGTACCCTACCGGTTTGATAAGCGATATTGCCTAAATGTGCAAGTCCGGATGATAAATGAGCCGTTTCAACCGGAGCGTTACACATCGCGGGATTTTTAGCAATCACGGCTTCAATAAAATTTTGGTAGTGATCTCCTCCTTCTTTCCTTGATGGACCAGGTTTCTTATCCCTGCCCAGGAACGTCTCATATTTATTGTATCCATTTACCACCATATACCCTTCACTGACATAAGAGATGTTTCCAATACCTACACCATCTTCAACGTTGGTCATCCAAGGACTAACTTCAAATTGAATTACCTTCTTTTCTTTTGGATAGTGGTAAACGGATGACAGTACTTCCGGAGTTTCTTTATAGTCATCCCACAAAAACTTACCACCCATTGACGTAATTTTCTCTGGAAGACCAACATCTAAGCCCCACATGCATAAATCCGTTTCATGAATACCCTGGTTGCCCACATCACCATTACCATAATTCCAGCACCAATGCCAATTGTAATGAACATAGTTTTCTGAGTACTCACGCATTTCAGCAGGCCCCGTCCAGATATCATAATTCAATCCTTCCGGCACTTTGGATACACCTTTGTTGCCAATGTCTGGTCTCCATTTAAATACTAACCCACGCGCCATGTAAACATTACCTATCAATCCGTCACGCAAATGTTTAATAGCTTCCTGAATAGCCACTGAACTCCGAAGCTGAA
>JAENVX010000331.1 GCA_016650355.1 Bacteroidia bacterium
AATTTGGTCAAGGCTTGTTATTAGGGGGGGGATTTGGAATGGGTAAGGGATCTGAATCCATCACCACTGTCCGTAGAAGTAATCTAGGATTCATTCCTTATACCTCCTTAAATGAGTTTGGATACTTTCGTGGCGCTGCCATAACCACTGCATTGTCGAAAACTTTTTCTGTCTCTGGATTTCTCTCCCGATTAAACCGTGACGGACGAATCACCAATAGTGCAATAGCAGAAGACCTAAATTCAATTTCCTCGTTTGGCACATCAGGTTTTCACCGAACATACTCTGAAATGGAAACAAGAAAGAAAATTAATGAAACGAACTATGGTCTCGTATTAAATTTTAAAAGCAAAGTATTGGATGGTGGCTTTATATTCCACCAGACATATTTCGGAGTGCCCGTTTATCGAGAGACAACTCCATACAATCAATTCACTTTTCGTGGCGATCGAAACAACAATCTTGGAGTCTTTCTTAACTATACATGGAGCAATTTTACGTTTTTTAGTGAAGCTGCTAAAACCTTAAATCAAGGTAAAGCAATAACTATAGGTTCCCTGGGAAGTCTCACCCCTAAATTGGATGCTTCATTACTTTATCGATATTTCGCTAAAGACTTTCACAGTTTCTATAGCAATGCCGTCTCTGAAAGTACTGTACCACAAAACGAATCCGGTTTTTATTGGGGTTTGAAGTACATGTTAAGTAAAAAGTACTCGATGTCTGGCTATGTCGATCTATTCCGTTTTCCCTGGCTTCGCTATCGGGGCTATGCTTCGTCTGCTGGGAGCGAATGGCTGATAAGGCTCAATTACAAGCCATCAAAGATGATTGGTATGTTTGTACAGGCACGCGAAGAATCAAAGATCAGGAACCTCCCAGCTAAATCAAATCTTTATCAAACTGCTATTGGGTCAAAAAAGAATTTTTGGCTCAATGTAGATTATATGGCCACAAAGGGATTGAATTTTAAAACACGCTTTCAATACAGTACTTATTCATTAAACAAATCGACAAAAGGATTGGCGCTCATTCAGGACGTAAACTTTGACGTAGGTCGGTTCGCGTTTTCTACCCGCTACGCCCTATTTGATACTGACGATTATGATAATCGCCAATATGTCTATGAACGTGATGTCTGGTTAGCATTTTCGTTCCCTGCGTATTACGGAGTTGGAATACGATCCTACGCGATGGTTCAATATAAAGCAAGTCAAAAAATTGACATATGGCTTCGGTGGGCTCGAACTAGTTATACCGATCGAGAAACAATTGGAAGTGGTGGAGAAACGATTTATGGAAATACAAGAAATGATCTTAAATTTCAGGCCAGGATCAAGCTCTAAATATTTTGAAACAATTAGTTGTTGATATCTCCACCTTTTCCCTATTCATTAAATCATCCATAAATGCACGCCACTAATCTTATCACCCCGGAAGTTCTTCTTGTTATGTGCCTGGGTGGCATTGCTTTCATCTTGATTTTCTGGTATATTTTCAAAAAGAAAAAATAAACCAGCCTCAATTAAACTACATTAAACGAACTTTGTCGACTTAATTGGTTTTTAAACGAACCAATTAGTCTAAATTCCCTTTCTTCGCTTGTACTTAACTGTCTAAATCAAAATTTTATGAAATCATTAAACCTAGTTTTTCTCTTCATTCTTACTGCTTCCATAGCTTTACAAGCTCAAGTCACCAAAAAAATATTGGAGTTGCCCGAATTCAAAAGTATTTATGTAAACTCCAATTATACAATCTATCTGAAACAAACCAACAAACAAGAGGTAAGCGTTGAAGCCCTTACCGAAATCTATGAATTAACAACAATCGTTGTTGAAAATGGTGTACTCATGGTTAACGTTGATCGGAAACCTGAAACAGCTAACAAGAGCGTGTGGTCCAAAATCGATGACATCAAAATAAATCCTGCCATGAAGTTGATGGTAAGTATAAAAAATATCAACGAACTACAGGTGAACGGGGGCGGCAAAATTGTTTCAGAAAATTCAATAGCATCTGATTATTTGTCACTTTCAGTTGCAGGAAGCGGTAGCATAGACCTGGATATTAAAGGCAACAACTTAAAGACAGAAATAGGTGGGGCGGGTAATATCAGTTTGAAAGGGTACGCGTCTAGTAACGACATCCAACTAAGTGGCAGCGGAAACCTTAAGGCTTTTGGTTGTGAATTAGAGAGCGCTAAAATAAAAGTGAGTGGCAGTGGCTCAGCCGAACTCACCGTGAGCACGAGTTTGGATGCAGTGTTAATGGGCAGTGGTAGTGTGAAACATAAAGGCAACACAAAAAGTGTAACCAAAAAAGTATATGGATCTGGAGTTATCGATAGGGCATACTAGCTATTTTAGATATTCGATACATTATGCTTGCGTTAGAGGAGATCACACAATGATCAAGAGATACTAAACAACTTTGCACGTTATAAGCTGTATAAATCTTCCTTATCTTCGGAGATGAGTCTACCTGTACCTTTTACCGTAGCCGTTGTTCAAGCTGCTCCCGTCTTTTTTGATAAAAAGAAGACATTGGAAAAAATGGCAAGCCTGACACGAGATGCTGCCAAACAAAAAGCTCAACTCATTCTTTTTCCAGAAGTATATATCCCTGGTTATCCACGGGGCTTGATATTTGGTACGACTGTAGGAGGACGTACACCTGAGGGTCGTGACCTATTTCTACGGTACTGGGAGAATGCTATAGAAGTGCCCGGACCTGAAACTGAAGTTCTGGCAAAGTTGGCGAAAGAAACCAAAGCCTATCTTGTCACGGGTGTGACTGAGAAAGATAAAGTAAGTGATACTCTTTATTGTACACTACTCTATTTTTCACCTGAAGGTCAACTGATTCAAAAACATCGCAAACTAAAACCTACTGCAGCGGAAAGAATTCTATGGGGAGAGGGTGATGGTCGGGACCTCAATTTAATAAATACTCCTCTTGGTAAAATTGGCGGACTTATCTGCTGGGAAAATTATATGCCGCTAGCGCGGATGGCATTGTACCAACAAGGAATAGAAATTTACCTTGCCCCAACAGCAGATTGTCGTGATAGTTGGCAGGCCACACTCGCACACGTAGCCTGTGAAGGCCGATGTTTTGTTCTTGGGTGCAATCAATATCTCACTCATGAACATTACCCGGATGATCTTCGGGCATTATTATCTACAGCCCATCCTTCACTGCCCAGTACAGGAGGCAGTGTTATCATATCTCCTCTGGGAAAAATTCTAACGGGACCACTTCACGGCAAGGAAGGTATTTTGACTGCAGAATTAGACCATCGAGATATTATAAAAGCTAAAATGGATTTTGATGTAATTGGGCACTATGCCAGACCAGACGTATTTGATTTTAAATTCAAACTTCATGAATTCAAATGAACTAATGGTAAACAAGTTTTATACTTGCTTCCAAAAGAAGGATTGGAAAGGAATGCAGGGGTGTTATGCTGATGATGTAACATTCTCAGATCCCGTTTTTCAAAATCTTAAGGGGAAGAATGCTTTGGCAATGTGGCATATGCTAGTAAGCGCTGGAAAAGATTTAACTGTATCATCTAATAATATAAAAGCAAATGACCTTTCAGGATCATGTGATTGGGAAGCGCATTATAGTTTTTCTCGAACGGGAAGAAAGGTTCACAATATTATTCATGCAGAATTCAAATTTGAACATGGAAAGATAGTAGAGCATTGCGATTCGTTTGATCTTTGGAGATGGAGCCGTATGGCACTTGGTACTTCTGGAGTGCTTCTAGGCTGGTCATCGATTGTTAGAAATAAAATCCGAGGAACTGCTAATTCATCGTTACATAAATTCATAAATGAACATCATGAATACAGAAGTGAATAAGGCCTTAAATCAGTTTCAAAGGCTATTAATTGTACGATAATAGGTTAAAAACGATGAAATAGGCTCTTTTTTGAGGGTATTAATTAATTGCCAAGCAAATCGAGAAATTCCTCTATATTTGCCCGGTTAATAGAATAATCGGTAAGTCTAGGTACACAAAGTTTGCTTTTGTCCTTCAGTTGAGATTATTTTTAACATAACATATTAATAAACTTAATTTCAACAACAAAAATGAACATTTATGTAGCCAACATTCCTTGGAAAGCTACCGAGGAGGAATTGAAAGGCTTGTTCGCTGAGTATGGCGAAGTGAGCTCAGCAAAAATCGTGATCGACAAGTTCACACAACGAAGCAGAGGTTTCGGATTCATCGAAATGAATGATGACAGCGCAGGCAGCAAGGCAATCAACGAGCTGAATGGTGCAGATTTCATGGGCAAGAATCTAGTAGTTAACGAAGCTCGACCTAAAACCGAAGGCGGACCTCGCAGCGGTGGTGGTGGCGGTGGAAACCGTGGCGGTGGAAGCGGTGGTTTCCGCAAAGGTGATTTCAACAGAGATTATTAATCGATTTGAAATAAGAAAAAATGCCCTGATTTAATCAGGGCATTTTTGTTTTTAGGCCAAGTCAGGCAGTCTATTCGCTACGCAAAGAATTCACCGGATTTCTGATTGCTGCTTTGATTGATTGATAGCTTACCGTTAGCCAGGCAATGCTCAACGCAGCTACACCCGAGACCAAAATAATCCAAAGACTGATCTCAATCCTATAAGCAAAGTTTTGCAGCCACCAATTTTCCATTACGTACCAAGCTACCGGTACTGCAAGTACGAAGGAAATCACAATCATTTTAGTAAAGTCCGTTGACAGAAGTATTACCACTTCATTAACGGAAGCGCCCAATACTTTTCGCACACCAATCTCTTTCGTTCGTAAACTGGTGATGTAAGCAGACAAAGCAAACAATCCTATGCAAGCCACAAAAATAGCCAGACCGGAAAAGATTGCAAATAGGTCACCGGCTTGTTCCTCTGATTTGTATTGCGCACTAATATTCTGATCCAAGAATGAAAATTTAAATGGTTGTTCAGGCGCAATTTCTTTCCACTTAGCTTCAATCGACTTAATAGCAGATGGAATTTGATCAGGCTTTATACGAGCTAAAATGTAGGCGGTTCCCCTGCCAAACGCTTCATTGCTTTGAATTACCAAAGGAGTGATCTCATCTCGTAATGAAATGAAATTGAAATCCCTAACAATGCCTACAATGGTATAAGGTACAGCAATATTTCCTTCTGGTCTCTGCTGCATATCAATTAATTTCCTTCCTATGGGATCTTCAAGTCCCATTACTTTAACAGCAGTCTGATTGAGAATGATTGACAATGAATCATTTGTCTCTTTTGAAAACCACCTTCCCTCCTCTAATTCAATTCCTAACGTTTCTCCCAACTCGTCAGCAATTACCATCGATTTGGTTGTTAGGATTTCAGAAGAACCTTCTGGCTGAAATTGTATTCCAAAGTAACCATTTTCATCTCCAGGCAACGCAAATGACCCAGCAGCTCGCGTTACTTCCGGCATTCTTTTGATTTCCTCACTCAACGTTTCGGTCTGCTGTGGATTTAGATTAAAACATCTTTCCACTACAAGAACCTGTTCCTTATCAAAACCCAAAGACTTTTCCTGCATAAAAGTCATTTGTTCCTGAATGACCATTGTTCCGATAATTAAGATAATCGAAATCCAAAACTGAAAGATCACCAATCCATTCCTAATCCATTTACCACTTTGATTACCAGTAAATGTTCCTTTTAATACCTGAACGGGATTGAAGGATGATAATATAAAGGAAGGGTATATGCCTGCCAGAAAACCTACAAAGGCAGCCAACATTACTAACCAGGAAATTGACACCAGACTAAAGGGAAAAACGAGTTGTTTCTCAGTAAGATTATTAAAAAATGGTAAGGCCACTTGAATTATTACTACTGCCAAGGCTACTCCTATTGAACTTAATACAAATGATTCGGTTAAAAATTGAGCCACGAGTTGTTGTTTGAAAGAGCCCATGACTTTTCGTAAGCCCACTTCCTTGGCACGCTCTGCCGATCGTGCAGTTGCGAGATTCATAAAATTTATACAAGCAATCACCAAAATAAGAATCGAAACTGAAATCATTATGTAAACTGATTTGCGATTCCCCCCCACTTTCATTTGCGCTTCCAGATTAGTTGGATCAAGATGTATGGAAGTCAGAGGTTGAAGAAAATATCGGTACCCGTTACCTTCATTTTTATAATCTTCCCAAGACTTCCCTAAGTTTCTTTCAATTTGGGCAGATGCATATGTATCTACCATTTTAGGGAATTTAGCTTCGAGCGCATCCGCATCGCTTCCAGGTGATAACTTGAAATAAGTGTATGCGGAAAACCCTGTAAAATTTTCTCGCTTTGTAAAAGGAAAAGTTGAAGAAGACAATAGGGCACTAAAATTGAAATGCGAATTTGGCGGAACATCCTCACAGACACCTGTTACTTTAAATTCCCCCGCTCCTGTCGTCAAGGTCTTTCCAAGGGCTTCACTATCTCCAAAATAACGTTCGGCTGTTTTCTTCGTGATTACTACTGAATTGGCAAGACTTAAAGCAGTTACTGGATCTCCTTTTAAAAACTCGAAACTGAACATCTTGAAGAAAGTGCTATCTGCCAACAATACAAAGTCTTCATCAAATTGCTTCACTTCATCGTGCTCGTTTTTGTACGACATTGAGAAAGTTGCATTGCCAAACACATTCGTAGAAAGTTCAATTTCTGGATAGTCCTGTTTTGCTACACCTTCAAATGAATGCGGAACAATGGAATAAAAGGTAGAATGATTTGGATATTTTCTTTCCAGCACCATTCGGAAAATTCTATTGTTATCTGCAAAAAATGTATCATAAGAGAACTCGTTTCTTATGAACAATACAATAAGCAGGCAACTAGCGATGCCAACAGCAAGGCCAAGCACATTAATGAAGGTGTAAACCTTCTGTTTGAAAAGGTTTCTAATGGCAATCTTCAAATTGTTTTTGAACATAGGTACGAATTAGAGAAATATATAGACAATGCCTATGCCATCAAATTTATGATCCTAAATCGGATAATTTAGAACACAATATCACTCATATTGTCCGGAATAGGAGAATTCTGTTCGAAGGTGGACATTGACTAAAATCTCTCGGGATTGAAAGCATCAATTCCGATGCTCTGCTTTTCTTGATTAATTATCTCTGAAATTATTTTGCCGGTACCCGGTGCAAGGCTAACACCCATCATCGAATGACCAGTCGCCAAGGTTATATTTTTTACACGCTTACTCCTACCGATATATGGCAAACCATCTGGCGAACAGGGTCGCAAGCCATGCCATACTTTGCCTTTCTCGGGCATAGGTATTTTCATGTCTGGATAATATTTCGGTATTGAATCAACGATTCCCTTTACACGATTCATATTGACTGTGTGATCAATTCCAGTTATCTCCATTGTTCCACCAAATCGCAGGGTATTGCCCATAGGTGTAACTGCTACTCGTGCTTCAAGAAAAATGGAAGGGACTCGAATATTTTTTTTGACATCTTGTAAAGTGAAACTATATCCTTTACCAGCTTGCATGGGTATTGACAAATTTAATTTTGTTGCTAATAATCCTGACCAGGATCCCGCTGCAAGAATTACTTCATCAAAAGAAAAATCATCTTTACTCGTTTTGATTGCCTTTATAGCTCGTGATTCAATTATGAAATCGTGTACTGATGTTTTCGTATGAAATATAACTCCGCGTGCTTTCAGTAACGAAATAAGTTGATTTACTAAAGCTTCTGGCGTAAGATGTGCATCGCCAGGAAAATAAACTCCTCCACGCACATTTACTTCCACATCAGGCTCTAACTTCTGAACTTCCTCGGCAGTTAAAACATGTGCTTCAATCCCAATACTATTAGCACGGTGCGCTGTCTCCACTTCCTCTTTCTCAGTTTCAGCATTTTGATAAAGCATCAGTAAACCACGTTCATGATAACCAAAATCAAAAGGCAGTTCATTCGCCAATTGTTGATACATTGATTTACTGAATAGGCTCAGTGCCTTTAAAGCGGGTATCGCACGCTCCACATGTTCCGCTGTTGAATGCCTATAAAACTGGTATCCCCACTTAACCAGATCTCCACTTAATCTTGGTCGAACATAAAATGGGCTGGATGAACTTAACATCCATCTCATACCTTTTGAAATCATGCCAGGTGTGGCTAAAGGAATAAAATGACTTGGAACAA
>JAENVX010000332.1 GCA_016650355.1 Bacteroidia bacterium
AATTAGACTCATTTGATGGAGAGTTTTACGCCACCTATGGCATGACAGAAACCATTTCACACATTGCCCTGCAGCGACTGAATGGAGAGGGAAAGCAAAATTATTTTGAGACGTTAGAAAATATTGAGATCTCAATAGACCATAGAGGATGTCTGGTTGTCCAAGCAAGCAACTTGAATAGTGAAAAAATAATTACCAATGACATTATCGAGGTTATCAATGACAAAAAATTCCGCTGGCTTGGCCGATGGGATAATGTTATTAATTCAGGTGGTGTAAAAATTGTACCAGAGAACATTGAGTTGATCATTCAGGAGATCTTCGATTCGCTCGAATTAACAAATCGATTTTTTGTGGCTGGATTGCCCGATGAAAAACTAACACAGCGTGTTGCGCTGATTGTAGAGGGTCTTTTATTCACAAAAATAATAAAGGATTTAGTTGAGGAGCAGCTCAAGGCTAAGATAAATACCTTCGAGCGGCCAAAGGAATTTATTTTTATTCATCAATTCATCCAAACAAACGGAAAAATAAAAAGAAAAGATACGTTAGATCTAATCCCCATCAGACCCCAATGAATTGAGGCCTGACGAGTTTAGACTAACCGCCAAGTTAATATCCTTATTGTTTCTTACCCTTCAAATGCACAACCTCTTTTTGGAGGTCAAGTACCATGCTGGCGAGCTGATCAACCGAAACTTCGTTTTTACTTTCTACGTCTGGGAATTGAACGCTTATGTATGCTTTAGCTGACCATGCCTCTACGACATCATCTGCATCGATTTGATACGGTGCATAATGTCGATTGTCAGACACCAGAAAAAGTTTTCCTGTATCGGCAATGTAATTGAACGCTCGCTTATACACGATTCCCTCTCGATTTGTTACTAAGACATACGTTTTCCCATTTTTCAAAGTTCGCAAGTCATCAATATATTCTCCAATCACAATAGTGCCTGGCATCAGCGGCAGCATGGAATCCCCACTGATCTCGAATGCTCTATACGTTCCCTGTCCTAAAATTGGTAATTTAAATTTGGGCAACTCCTTCACAAATTCGGTATCAGCATAACCATTGAGGTACCCGGCCGCTGCTTTGTGAGGAACCAATTCTATGTTGTCCTTTTTTTGATCGTCCACTGTTAGCACCAATACATCTTTTCCCCTAAGATATTTTTCTGCTTTAGCGGGGATTGAATCTCCTTGCGTTATGTCGCTTCCAATAAGTGTATCAACTGAAATGCTGGCCAACTCCGCTATTTTTTGCAAAAGATCGAGCCTGGGATCAGCCCGGCCTTCTTCATAAGCACCTACAAGTGATCGTTTGATGCCTAGCTTTAGCGCGAATTGATCTTGGGTTAGATTTAATTGCTTCCGTACGAATCGTACATTCTCATTTAGTTTGTGCATGACTATTTACAGTTTAATGCTACTGTTTAAAAACCAAAATTCTACCTGAATTCATTTCACGATTTTTCAAGGAAAAGAGATTTCGCTGATAATATCGATCCGAAAACTGCATGGCTCCAATGTGCCTGCTTATTTTCTCTACCACCTCACGCAGCGAAGTCTTCGGCTCAGCTAAAAGATACCCATAACACTCTTGAGAAAAACCAGTGGTAGCAAAATTGACTTGAAATCTACCCGAATCCAGCCTTTTGCTTTTAAGTTTGAGTCTATAATCTAAATCCTCCATTAGCTAAATATTTTAGCTAATAAAGGCTCTTTATCTAAATAATGCAAATATTTACGCTAAATAATTTAGTTTATTCGGCTATTTGCCACTCCTGACGTGGATAATTAACAAGAATCCCTTTATCAACTCTTAGCGGTGCCTCAAAATTATCATCATACAACGTACCCGTGCCCAACCCTTGCGGAATAGTAATAGGATAGTTAGAAGCAAACTGAGCAATCGCATTTAGGCCAACATTTGACTCCAGAGCAGACGTTAGCCACCACCCTATTTTCCTGGACTCAGCAATTTCAATCCATTCTGCACAAGCATGCAAGCCCCCGTGCAAAGTAGGTTTTAGAATAATATACGGTGGCTTACACCTATCCAGAAGTTGTTCTTTTTGTACGCGGGTTGAAACGCCTATCAGTTCCTCGTCAAGTGCTACAGGGATGGGTGATGTCCTGCATAATTCAGGCAAGTAATCGGAATTAGTTTTAATGGGCTGTTCAATTGAATGTATGGTGAACTTCGAAAGTTCTTTGAGCTTGTACAGTACATTATCTTGTTTGAAAGCACCATTTGCATCCAATCTAATAACAATGTCCATGCGGAAATACTTTCTCCTAATATATTGGAGAATATCGCACTCCTTCTCAAAATCCAAACCGCCCACTTTAAGTTTGATGCACCGAAATCCATCCTGAATTTTAATCTCTATTTGCTGCAGCATGAAATCAAGGCCGCCCATCCATATAAGTCCATTGATAGGAATGGGTTGACCTTTAATAAATTCGTTTTTGAAAATGGTGCGAATACCACCGTTTATTAAATCTAAAAGAGCTGTTTCCAGCGCAAAAATGAGAGCGGAATTCTCTTCAATGAAAAGGAAATTTTTATCAAAAAACTGCGAAAGCATTTTAAGATCGCTAGCAACCGGAAGTTGCAGTTGGCCTCCATTTATTTTATCGACCACTTTTTGTACTTCCTCCTCAGTGTTGATTTCCGCACTGAGTCCCGGCAAGGGGCCGCACTCCCCAATACCAAAACACGCTGCGTTACTTTCGTCCCATACTTTTATAAACCACGAATGTCTTTCCTTTATAGTACCTCGAGATGTTCGGGCATCAAAACGAAAGTGAAAGGTCTTTTTAAAAAA
>JAENVX010000333.1 GCA_016650355.1 Bacteroidia bacterium
CTGATAAGACTTCTTACCTGATCTTGTGTGCCGCCAGAGGGCGATGTGGTTCTTGAAGGATCATTCAGCATGCTGAATAGTTCACCCTTGTATTTGTTATACTCTCCCTGGTAAAAATTGATGATATATGCCGAGGCCGCAAAACCTCCGTATACCAGCGGCATTTTCCAATACTTTTTATTATACGCTTGACCGGCTCCTGGCAATAGAGCCGCATAGAGAAGTGCTTTTCTTGGATCGAATCTTTTAGAATAGCTTTCAATGGTAATAACTTTTTTGCCCTTGTCGCGAGGAATGGTATCGAGATTTGCGGTGCGGGTTGTATCCATTGCTCCCGTTACAATTTGTGTAACACCTCGCATGCTAACCGCTAAAAGAAATACTAAAATGGAGCCTCGTAAAAACATTTTTATAATTTCAGAATATCAAGCACGCGATTGAGATCCTCCACCGAAAGAAAGGGGATTCTTATCTCACCTTTTTTGCCATCACTCTTCACATTAACTTTCGTGCCAAAGTGCGAGGATAGCTTGGTTTGAAGCTGAAACATTTCCTTGACTTCCGAGTTATTTCCAGATGCCCGCTTTATTGGAGTAGATTCTCCTTTGCTTGCTGTAAGTTGTCGGGCAAGTTCTTCTACTTTCCTAACGGAAAGATCCTCAGAAATTATTTTTTTAAAAATATAAAGCTGCGATTCGGAGTTCTCAATACTGATAATTGCACGGGCATGCCCCATCGAAAGTTTATTGTCTCGCAATGCAATTTGAATATCTGGAGGAAGCTTTAAAAGCCGAAGGTAATTGGTAACCGTTGACCTGTTCTTTCCAACACGCTCGCCCAACTCTTCCTGTTTAAGACTACATTCTGTAATCAGCCGCTGATAACTTAATGAAATTTCAATCGGGTTAAGATTTTCTCGCTGAATGTTTTCGATCAACGCCATCTCCAACATCTGCTGGTCATTGGCCGAGCGGACATAGACGGGTATTGACTTTAACCCTGCGAGTCTTGATGCCTGGTAACGCCTCTCACCAGAGATCAATTGATACTGGTTGCGGGCAAGCTTGCGGACGGTGACAGGCTGTATAATACCGTGGATCTTAATGGACTCGGCCAACTCTTTCAGTGCCTCTTGATCGAACTGTTGCCGTGGTTGAAATGGGTTGACTTCAATTTCACCTATCAATATTTCAGACATGCCCCCGGTGATCGAAGGCGCTGGTCCTGCCTCATCTAATTTGTCTGTATCAGGCGTATCACTTAATAGTGATTTTAATCCTCTTCCCAATGCTATTTTTTTGCTCATTTCGACATACCGTTTTTATCCAAAATTTCATGTGCAAGGTTCAGGTAACTTATTGCACCCTTGCTCTCTGCGTCATGTACAATCACAGGTAAACCAAAACTTGGTGCTTCACTCAACTTAACATTGCGAGGCACTATTGTTTTGAACGCAATACTCTTGAAATGCGTCCTCACTTCCTCCACTACTTGGTTCCCAAGGGAAGTCCTTGAATCATAAAGCGTCAGTAATATTCCTTCAATCTCAAGGTTAGGATTAAGCCTCGTTTGAATAATCTTAATCGTATTAAGAAGTTTGCCTAATCCTTCAAGCGCGAAATATTCACACTGAACCGGAATGATCAGAGAATCTGCTGCCGTCAATGAATTGATTGTGATCAGACCCAATGAAGGAGAACAATCGATGATAATAAAATCATAATCACCTTTGATTTTGTACAGGGCATCACGCATTTTTTCTTCTCTGCGCTCAATGTTAACCATCTCAACTTCAGCCCCAACCAAATCAATGTGGGAGGGAAGTATGTCTAAAAAAGCGAGGTCATTTTTTAAAATAGCTTCGCGTGGATTTACTCCGTCTACCATACACTCGTAGACGCTGAGTTTTACTTCTTTCGGATTCATTCCTAAGCCGGAAGTGGAATTGGCCTGAGGATCCGCGTCCACCAATAATGTTTTGTATTCCAGCACAGCTAAACTAGCTGCCAGATTAATGGCGGACGTGGTTTTGCCAACTCCTCCTTTTTGATTTGCTATTGCGATAATTTTACCCATCCCTTAGAAAATAGTTTAAAACACCTAACCCAATCAAATTTTGCAGGTAGGGGGACAAATATACAGTTATCAGGTCATCGTGGAACATTCGTGGAACAGTACTTATCCACCGGTTGTCAACAGGCTTGTGAACAATTAGGTTATTAGTGAATATAATAACCGATTTGAAAAAACTAATAATTACTAAGCCTGCTGTTATTAATTAATCCTCCCTTCTCCTTTTAGAGAAGGGCCGGGGATGAGGTTTATTTTTTCTTCCGCCTCGCTTCCTCACTGGTTTTCATTGCTTGTTCCAACTTGCTCATGAAGCCGGACTTCTTTCCACCAGCGGCAACGGTAGCCTCCATTTTCTTTTTATGATCGTCCATTACTGCTATAATCTTGTCCTCATCTACAAAGCGTTTGATGATTGCCTGTTGTGCAAAGGTTATTAAGTTGGAAATAAAGTAGTAGAAGCTAAGACCAGCCGAAAAATTGTTTAAGACAAAAAGGAAAATGATTGGCATGATATAGCCCATAGATTTCATAGGGCCTTGAACCGATTGAAGCTGGTTATTCTGCCACTGATAAATCAATGTTGAGGCTGTCATCAGCAAAACAAACAAACTGACATGATCGCCATAAAACGGAATGGTGAAAGGCAAGCTTGCTATAGAATCATAGGTCGATAAATCTTCCGCCCACAAAAACGGTTGTTGCCTCAATTGAATGGCCATCGGAAAAAACCAAAACATAGCGAACAAGATGGGCATCTGCAGGAGCAACGGAATACATCCACTGAACGGATTCACACCTGCTTGCTGATAGAGTTTCATCTGATCCTGCTGGTTCTGGGTCATGTTATCACCATTTTTTTCCTTGATCAGATCAAGCTCTGGTTTTAACAATTTCATCTTGGCCATACCCAGGTATGATTTGTAGGACAGCGGAAGAAGCAGGATCTTCACAAACAGCACAAGCAACACGATGATGATGCCGTAGCTGCCCACAAAACGTTCAAGGAATTGAAAGACTGGAATCAACAGGTACTTGGTGATCCAGGACATGGGCGGCCATCCAAAACTTAAGTTATCAGAAAACCCCTCAGTGACTTTCGTTATGATATCATAATCATTGGGACCGAAATAGTAACGGAACTCTGCACCAGCAGCAACATCTGCCCCGGGAATAAATAGTTTAATAGTTGCTTCTTTTACGATTGCAGTGTCAGCGATGTTTGCGACAGTACTCACCTCACCACCTGCAAAATGTTTTTTTGCAATAATGGAATTGATAAAGAATTTTTTCCGAATTGCTACCCATTTAATGGGTGTAGCAAGAGCATCAGTCTCCAGGTCAGTTGAAGTTTCAGAGAGCCCATCAGAATCACCAGCAGTCGTAAAATAATTAATCGTTGATTTGGTACGGCTGTCCGTTATATCTTTTTCCATCAAAGGAATTTTATCTTTCCATAGCAACGTTATATTTTGACCGGCCAGTGCCAGTCCCGTTGCATCAAGTTTGTAGCCAATCTCAAATCCTGAAGTAGGAATTTTATAGGTCTGTTTGATAAATGCTGCATCTGAAATCCTGGCGGTAAAAATCAGGACGGTTGTATCACCATTATTCCGTTGATCCGTTGTGTAATACAACTTAGTCAGGTCAACATCTTTACCTTCATACTGCGTTATCAGCGAAGTGGAATTAGATGCAGGAGTCACAAGCATCAATGCTTTCCCCGAATACGTCTTGAAATTTCTCAACTCCAGTTCTTTGATCATTCCTCCGCGACTGGAAAACTGAATGGCCAGATCGGTCGTTTCAAGTTTGGTAATTTTTTCCTCCCCGGATAACAGCGATGAAAGGTTGCCGTATTGCCTTATTAGAGAACTATCAGTTTTTGTTAGCTCTTGCACTTGGGTAGATACAGCCTGTCTATTAACTGAATCACGCGTTTCAGTCGTGATTGGGTTTGGCTGTACGGTCTCTGGCTTTGGCCCGAAGTAGGTAAAGTAAACAAGAAGTAATGCTGCGATTAACGTTAAGCCTATGGCCGAATTCCTATCCATTATTTATCTATGATTTATAAGTACTGATTGGTTATTTTTTTTCTCAACTAACAACTATCGTCTAACTACTATCGTCTATCCTAACGTCTAACTACTCATTACTTCTTCCCCTTATACTGCATAGCCGCCTCCACAAATTTTACAAAGAGCGGGTGTGGATTGAGTACAGTGCTTTTTAGTTCAGGATGGTACTGAACGCCCACAAACCAGGGATGATCTTTTAACTCAATAATTTCAACTAACCCGGAGTCAGGATTTATTCCTGTGCATTTCATACCTGCCTCTTCAATTTGATCAAGATATCTATTATTGAATTCATAACGATGACGATGACGCTCATTAATTTGACTGTCGCCATAAATGTGATGAGCCTTCGATCCTTTTTTGATTTTACAGGCATACGAGCCTAGTCTCATCGTGCCACCTTTCGTGGTGATTTTCTTTTGCTCCTCCATCATGTCAATTACAGGGTGCTTTGTCTTGGGGTTGAGCTCGGTTGAGCTGGCGTCCAAATGCAAAACATTTCTCGCAAACTCTACAACAGCACATTGCATACCCAGACAAATTCCGAGGAATGGAATTTTGTGCTCCCTCACGTATTTGATTGCTTGTATTTTTCCTTCCAGGCCACGCTCACCAAAGCCGGGTGCAACAAGCACGGCATCCAGCGACCCGATGATAGTTTCAACCGTGTCTTTATGAATATCCTCAGAAGAAATCCATTCCAGGTTAACCTTGCAATCGTTTTGTGAACCTGCATGAATAAAAGATTCAGCAATAGATTTGTAGGCGTCTGGTAACGAAACATATTTGCCTACCAGGCCTATAGTAACTTCGTTGATTGGATTTTTAAGTTTGCCTAAAAATGTTTTCCATTGCTCAAGATCGGGCTCATGCTTCGCAGTCACTTTTAGTTTGGCAAGAACACGCTCGTCTAGCTTTTCCTTGCGCATGAGCAGCGGCACATCATATATTGTCTCGGCATCAATCGCTTCGATGACCGAGTTTAAATTAACGTTGCAGAACAATGCTAACTTTTTACGGATCTCCATAGAAAGCGCGTGTTCGGTGCGGCACACTAAAATATCTGGTTGGATGCCGTAGGAGAGGAGCTCTTTTACCGAGTGTTGAGTAGGCTTTGTCTTTAATTCTTTTGCTGCACTTAAATAAGGTATGAGCGTAAGGTGAATTACAAGCGCATGGCTGGAACCCAGATCCCAGCGTACCTGACGAACAGCTTCAACGAATGGAAGTGATTCAATATCTCCAACAGAGCCACCTATTTCAGTAATGATGAAATCGTATTTGCCACTGTCGCCCAGCAAAAACATGTTGCGCTTGATCTCATCAGTAATGTGTGGCACCACTTGTACCGTCTTTCCTAAATATTCCCCTTTGCGCTCTTTGGTGATCACATTATTATAGATGCGGCCGGTGGTAACATTATTCGCTTGCGAGGTTTGGATGTTCAGAAACCGTTCATAATGACCAAGATCCAGGTCCGTTTCGGCTCCATCATCTGTGACGAAGCACTCCCCATGTTCATAGGGGTTGAGCGTTCCCGGATCTATATTAATATAGGGATCAAATTTTTGAATGGTAACGGTAAACCCTCTGGCCTGTAGCAACTTACCAAGTGAAGCGGAAATGATGCCCTTACCCAACGAGGAGGTAACGCCTCCGGTAACGAAAATGTATTTAGCTGAATGAGTTGCAGACATGATGAGCTTGACAGACTTGGGTTTATTATAATTATTGTGTCAGCACTAAATATCAGTACTGGCTTACCTGCCAACCGGAGCTTCAGCGCAGGTTGGAAAATTAGGGGGCAAAGGTAGGGGATTTGGCTTGTTAAAAAACCTCATCACTCTCTTAAATTATTTCGTTTTCGAGGTTTTTTCAATAAGTTTGAAAATTACGCGCGAACACAGAGCAAGGGTTACTCTATTCGGTTTTCCTGAATTAAAGTTTTAAGTTAGTTGTTGGCACCAACCTCAATGTACCAAGTCCGTCTGACATGCTCAATTAAAATTAGATTCCTTTTACTCTTAGCTTCTATTTTTTCGTTTGGCGATGTATTTTCCCAGGCATCTGTTGTTTCAATAAATCATAACGCTGATAACCAAGCGCAGGTAACCATTGTTTTTAATGGGGCTGTAACAATGTTTGGTCCAACAGATTGGACAGCTCAGTTTAATCCTGGAGGCATTCCAGTTGCTGTAATGAACTCCGTTAGTGTCGGAAATACAGCAATTGTAACATTAGCGACTGCTGTTGGGATAGGACAAACCATTCAAGTTGGTTGGGCTGGAGGATTCGGAGCTACTGCATTTGGATTTATCAATTCCGTAAACAACAGAACCATTGTTTGTACGGATTTCAATTTTGCAGCCTTGATAGGCAATACACCTCCATGTGCCCCTGTAAGCCC
>JAENVX010000334.1 GCA_016650355.1 Bacteroidia bacterium
GATCGCGGTCTTGAAATTGGAGGCACCTGGTATGGTTCTAATTTTCAGCGCACAATCATCAACACAGAATGCAAATATTTATTGCTGGGGCACGCATTTGAGACACTTGGTGCGATCCGGGTTCAATTGAAAACCGATTTACGCAATGAGCGTTCGCAAAAAGCCATCGAGCGAATTGGCGCGGTGCGGGAGGGTATTCTGAGAAATCATATGATCCTGCCTGACGGAAGGCATCGCGATTCTGTTTATTACAGTATATTGGATTCAGAGTGGTCTGAGGTTAAGATGAGACTCGAAGGGTTGATGAATAGGTGAATTTATCTTCATAGCGAGATGTTTTTTTATCCGTTCTACTCATTGATTCTTGTAACCATCATATTAATTACTGGGAAAAAAGTACGTACATTCGGAGGAAATCCTTCATCAAATCTGAAGGGAGGAAAACTGCTCAAGGGATTTTCTGCACTCATCAAAAGTTCGCCCTCAATTGGTACATCCCTTTCCGGGAGGGGGAATACGTACTTTACATAATAAGCTTTATAATTACCCACATCGATAATATTTGGAGTGTAAAAAAACGTCATGTTTTTGGGAGGATCGAAGTCGGGATATAACTTCCGTACATCATTCGCGAAATCTGTCGGATAAATTAATTGAAACGGACGACGAAA
Organism: Bacteroidia bacterium; assembly: GCA_016650355.1. Taxonomy (GTDB): domain Bacteria; phylum Bacteroidota; class Bacteroidia; order Cytophagales; family Cyclobacteriaceae; genus ELB16-189. The sequence goes on from JAENVX010000334.1 coordinate 672, forward strand.
ATTTATTCCTGTTTGAACTATAACCACTGCGAGAAATATAGTTAATATTATAATACCCCATCGCCATCGTTCTTGAATTAGCCGCAAACTGTATCCGCTTGCCAGGGCAAGAAATGGAACCAATTGCCTTGCCAGCCGCCCATAGACCACAAATTTATGTAGCACAACAGAAGAAACCACCAGACAGCCATAGATAAATATCAAACCGGCAAGCCAAATTATGATTCGATCTGGACGTGCTTTCATAAGTGTAGTAAACGAAAATAATGTTAGAGAAAGCCAAATTATTAATATTGAATACTCAGTTGACCAGAGATATTTGAATGGGATTGACCCCCCTTCAGAAAAAAGGCCGTTCGTAATTGTTTTAGAAAATGTGGAATAGGAAATCAACAAGTCGTTTCCAAACCGCCTGCTAAGCAATACAATAAAAATAAAAGGAGCAGCGAATCCGATCGTGGTTAATATGGATTTATAAAGTAAACGCAGATGAATCTTGGCTGGAAGAAATATGTGAACAATAATAGCGAACGCAGCCAGTGTCCAATATCCATTATATGTAAAAAAAGTAAGAAATCCTAAGATGCCCGTGAGCACTGATATCCATATCCCCGTATATTTTTGTGCGGCAAGATAAAGAGTTGCCAAACCAAATGTCAAGGCGATATCGTATGGAAAAAGATGAGATGAATAATAAAAGAGTGCATTCGAAGAAGAAACGAGAACAACCGCCCACAAGGCTTCCTTCTCATCGGCCCCTAGTTTTAGAGCCAAAAACCAGATGATGGATATATTAAACAAGCTAAATGTACTGAAGAAAAAGGCTGGGATGAGGGCATTTTCTCCAAATTTTTCTTCTACAAGCGCGGGAAGAACTCCAATAATTTTAAATCCCATGTGACCTGCTGAGTTGGTACCTTCTGTGAGAGCATCAGTATAGTGTCCGTTCTGGATGTCTTTGGCAATAATTCGTGAATATTGATAAAGGTATTCATCCGGATTGAAAAATTGACCTCCATGAATGACAAGCCCCCACCTCAGCAGAAGCGAAAAAATTAAAATAGCAATAAATAGAAATCGAGGTGATCGCAAATATGGCATTTCCATAATATTATTTCCGTAACCAACATCGTCATCCGGTTGACCTGTTGCCGATAGTTGTAAATAAATCAGCTTGGTTCTCGCTCAATTTACCAGTTGTGTCAATACTTTGGGCTCGCGAAATAACCTTTTCTGTAGGATTATATGCCCGTGTTTGCAAGTAGACAATAACGAAATCAGTCTGTCCGGTGTGTGAACAGGCTGATTTTTTGGAATCAATTATCGATCTAACATTGTATATATTATTTATATTTGCCCTCAATGCTTGAGGGCAAATTGTTAATTTGCGAGTGTCAATACCACCTTGCCTGGCGCTTTGGTTTCCATCCTGTATGCCATCGCGGCATTGACCTCAGCCAGCGGGAACGTACGGTTCACAAACACTTTTGCCTTGCCAGAGTCGAACTTATCGGCCATCTTCACCAGGATGTCGGCATTTGGCCACGCTGCGAGCCCCATGCTGCGAATGC
>JAENVX010000335.1 GCA_016650355.1 Bacteroidia bacterium
ACTACACTCAAAGATCATGTTGAAGTAAAGCTTGGAAAGAAGTCATCGGTATATTTGCATTGATTCATAAGTTCAAGATTAAAATCCAAAATTGGATACCTGAATTCATAAGTATAATTTCATAAATCTTGAAACAAGCCATGCCGAATCATAAAAAGCAAGCGCTAAAAAAAGTAACGACTCATCAGCTGCAGGAAATGAAAAAGCGAGGCGAGAAAATTGCCATGCTTACTGCATATGATTTCAGTATGGCCAAGATCATAGACGGGGCGGGTATTGACGTTATACTTGTGGGGGATTCTGCTTCGAATGTTATGGCAGGTAATGAAACGACTTTGCCAATCACGTTAGATCAAATGATTTATCACGCTACCTCTGTGGTGAAGGCAGTGGCCCGAGCCTTGGTAGTAGTGGATATTCCATTTGGGTATTACCAAGGTAGTTCCGGAGAAGCGCTCCGTTCTTCCATTAGAATAATGAAGGAGTCTGGTGCGCATGCTGTGAAAATTGAGGGAGGAAGTGAAGTAAAAGATTCTGTATTGAGGATACTAAGTGCGGGTGTTCCAGTGATGGGCCATCTGGGTTTAACCCCGCAGTCCATTTATAAGTTTGGAACATATTCGGTACGCGCCAAAGAAGAGGTGGAGGCGAATAAATTAATTGAGGATGCACAGCTTTTGCAGGAGTGTGGTTGCTTCGGGGTCGTACTGGAAAAAATACCGGCAGAGCTAGCAAAGAAAGTCGCTGAGCAATTACAAATTCCTGTAATAGGAATTGGCGCAGGTCCTGATGTGGATGGCCAGGTGTTGGTGATGCAAGACATGCTCGGCATCAACAAAGAATTTAAGCCTAGATTTTTAAGGCGTTATGCAGACCTCCATGGGGTGATTACTGGAGCGATAGGTAAATACATTGAGGATGTGAAAGCAAAAGAGTTTCCGAATCAGCAAGAAAAGTATTAACCCTGCCATAAATTCTCTAATTTTCGGGTTCAAAATTAAAGCACAAGTACTTTTTAGCCCTAAAAACACATAACATGAGCGATCAGAAAATTAGCATTAACAACGGAAAACTTACAGTTCCTGAAAATCCAACCATCCCATTTATAGAGGGTGATGGCACCGGGGTTGATATTTGGCCTGCGTCCAAACATGTATTTGATTCTGCTGTTGCAAAAGCTTATGGCGGAAAACGTAAAATCAATTGGAAGGAAGTTTTAGCTGGACAAAAAGCTTTTGATAAAACAGGAAGTTGGATGCCTGACGAAACGCTGACTGCATTCAAAGAATATCTTGTAGGAATAAAAGGACCGCTGACAACTCCGGTGGGAGGTGGCATTCGTTCACTCAATGTGGCGCTTCGCCAGGATTTAGATCTCTACGCCTGTGTTCGTCCCGTGCAGTGGTTTAAGGGCGTTCCATCACCCGTAAAGGAACCGCATAAAACGAACATGACCATATTCCGTGAGAATACTGAAGACATCTATGCCGGAATAGAATTTCAAGAAGGATCAGATGACAGCAAGAAAATTTTGAATTTC
>JAENVX010000336.1 GCA_016650355.1 Bacteroidia bacterium
CATCCGTTGTTGTACTTAAAAAACTTTGTTCCGCTGGTAGGTAGAATAGATAATTTTCGAAGGATTTTACCTTTAGGAATATGGGAAATCAATTGTTTTTCGAATTGAGGCCAATCGCCCCCACCAATAACAGCAACTTTTACTATCCCGAGAAGTTTATGCAACAAGCCAACCATTTCTTCATCCACAGGCGATTTACTTTCTGTTTGTGTTCCATCAAGGTCAAATACAATTAGTTTTTTCATTTATCAAATGCTTTGTTGGCATCTCCCAAGGATTTCTTCTTTGACAAAAGGTGCCACAATGCCAATGATGTTAAACTCTGGTGTTACACCGTGAAGGAAAATCACCATCACCTCGTTAAGCAGTTGAAGGCCTGTCTAATGACTACGCATTCGTCCGAATAGTGTATCTAATGCTGCTGTTAACTTGTCAAGTGCTCCGCTCACCGCCTGGTCATATGTATCAGTCTGATTGGTAACAGCAATTGGTTGCCTACCTTCCACCCGCGCTTCAATCATACAACGCATGGCCTGTACTCCATTCTTATTACCGTCTTCATCGGAAAGATGAACTTCAACACGTGTTATCTGATGACTATACCTGCTTAGCTCTCCTTCTATCTGGGCTACATACGGAGCAGTAAACTCTTCACTTCCATGTATGTTTTTGTCCGTGTTAAATTGAATAATCATAGTCTCTATTTTAGGATGTGTTATAAGTTAATATCTAAAAATGGCGGCAAGTCCTGTTTGAGTTGGCATATTTTCTTTGGGGATTATCAGTACAGTTCCACCCATACGGCCAACCAATTCACCAATATCATCAAACAAGTCATCCAGTTTTGGTTGTGTTACATCTATCACCTTATAGGTGCCATTGATGTTTCGCAATCGCCTGGCAATGACGCGATGCGCTTCGATAAAAAGCGTTTCAACCCGGCCGGCTTCTGCCGCTTCAATCACCTCTTCAATAACATCGCTGCCCAACTTATTTGCTTTTGCCTGGTTGAATTTGTCTGCTAAGGACTCCAGCCTCTGCAGATAAACGGGTTCCATTACATCCCACACTAAATGAGATAATTCTTCTGTTGTAACAGATGTTGGATTTATCTCAATACCCTTGCCATGCAGCAACGGATTTTTATTCATCTTGCGAAACAGATGATGATGCTCTGGTAATGCGGCAAGTATGAGCGGTAATCCAGTAGGTTTTGAATAATTTTCGTAAACAGCGGTTGCAGCACTGCGGAAAAATCGTTCAGTATCAATCTCCAGTTCGTCTTTCTCGCCTCCATGCCCATGATGCATGTTGGCACTATCGCCACCAACTCCACCATAGGAAGCGACCGTAGAATGCTTTTCGGTTAACTCATTTCCAAGTGCTTCAGTCATACTGCTTGGAAAATCAACCGGAAATTCTACTTCAACAAGTGTATGTCGATTTCCTTCATAAAGATGGATAGCGTCCAGAGATAAACCCAGTACCTGATAGCGATCTGACGACTGCAAAGAGCGTCTGAGTGGCCTTGTGTGAAATGTATCGGCTACAATCGCCAGTTCCTCAACAGGCTCCTGCAAAGAGATTACTTCGAAAAGTTCGGATGAGCAAAAGACAGCAAGGGCATTCGCAGTATGATTCCACAATTGATTGTCGCTGATAAGCGCTTCCAATGGTTCCATCAATTTCTGAATTTCAGCAGTTGAATAATTCTGTGATAATGTTTCGTTCACTTGCTTCATAAGATTTTTAAAATGAATAATATCCTGAATATTTTCAGGATGGCTTCGATGCGTTGACATATAAAGCGAGATGCACGGTATTTCCGTCACAGCAAGCAGTTCGTGAATCAATTTTTGGGTAAGTGGTTTTGGAATCATGTTAGTTCTGTTTTAAGTTAAAATATTGCCAACTCGAATGGTTCAATCATGCGTTTGTTCGCTTGCACGCACCAAAGTAATTCGTTGACGAAAACGTGGGTTAACGTATTCATTATTTCCTGCTTGAAAGCCTTTCCTTCTTCGTCAAAAACTTCCCTTACATTGGCTATGGGTAATGTAGCAGGTACTGTCCACGCATGCATTTTCCAAAGTACAAATTGTAAGGTAATCAGCGCCTGTGACCCACCGAACGCTCCGGTTGATACGGTAGATATAGCGACTGGCTTGTGGTGCCATTCATCATATAAAAAGTCTACCACGTTTTTTAAGCTTGCCGGAATACTTCCGTTATATTCAGGGGTAACAATGATAATCCCATCCGATAATTTTATTTTCTCCGCGAATTGAGTCATCTGTTCCGTTGGATTTTTCAACAATCGCAATCGTTCATTAAAGATTGGGAACTGGTAATCTTTCAAGTCAATAATTTCAGACTCGGCTAATTTATTTATCGTTATATAATTCTGCAGGAAGAGTGCCATACGATGACTATTCCTACCATCTCTTACACTCGATGATATTATTGAAATATTAGCCATGTTTTAGGTTATTAAGTTTGAATGTCTTGACCTGTTATACATCTTTATTTTTCGTTAGAAGAAACTAAGTCATTATAGTGTTCATGAAGTGTTGTTTCAGTTACTACGTGAAGTAATTGTGCTGGGTCATATTCAGGACTGCTTTTTATAAATGCTATTGAAGTTTCAACTTCTACTGTATCCAGTTCCCATGCTATTTGAGAAATCAATTTTGGAGAGATCAATACCTTCTTACCTGGCAGCCAGTTACCAGTGTCGATTAATAGAAAATCGATTGTCCATTTAGTTTCGTCTATTATAAAATCTTCTATGTCACCTATGGCTCCATCGGTTGCCTCGATTTTATAGCCTGTTACTTTATCAGAACTTCTCAAATGTTTATTGGCATCTTCCTCCTCCTGCGCCAACTTTTCGGCAAATTCCTTATTAGGCAAACCGAGAGGATCAGCACCTATCGCCAATGGCCCACTACCACCTCCATAATATCCGCCTCCCCAATACGCCACCCAAGGATAGTATGCATGAAGCTTAATTTCCTCCTGACGCGATACGGGCAGATCAGTGTTGATATCCGGACTGTGCTTCACCTGTTCTCTTGTGAGATTAACGGGAAAGATTTTATTTTCCCAGTCTGGAGTTAGCAGTGCTTCAGGTGAAATGAGTACAACCCGTCCAAAGAGCCAGTTACCTGTATCTACAATAAGATAACGTATGGTCCACGTTTCATCATCAAAATAGAATTCCTTTACTTTTCCAATCTCACCATCTGTGGCACCTAAGGTGAAGCCAATTAAACTTTTTAGATTATTTTTCATAATGTAAGCGTATTTTATAGATTTCAATTGTTGACGCATTGATGTCAACTTCAATGAACTAATCATAAAAGATATAGACCTCCATATTCATGCCATCAGTTGGTGTATTGTCAATCTCGCTAACAATGTATGCTGAGGTACTGAATGGGAGCATTATGAATAGTTAACATCAACATAAATTGGGTTGATGATGATCAATATCACCCATCTGTAGAAAGAATTCTACAGGCCATATCTGTCATTACTTGAATAGAGCTCAGTGCTCCGATGAGCTAGGTAAAACTATTGGAAATAGAAAATCAATCATCACATTATGTTGCGCTCGGGGTATGTGGTCTTTAAAGGATTGCCAGATGAGCGTCAGATTTGTGACAACTATAATGCAGTATACTATCTAAATTTTCAGATACGCACGGAAAATATTTTGCCCACAAAAGTATTCGCCTCTATGCTAACCAATTTTCCATCGACATAAGTATAAATAGAATTATTATTGTTTGGTGTAATCAATTTATATTTCCCCGTATCAATTCGCTTCAATTGTAGCATATGCGAGTACATGTTTGAGAAAACCTGCGTAACTCCTACAGGCTCTTTAAAGTAAAGATCAACTACACAAAATGTAAGGTTTTTATTTTTGATTTGGTCATTTACACCATTTCGCTCTCGCTGATAAAGCTGGAACCCAATCTTCGTAACAGTGGCAATGACATCACTGGATTTGCGACTTGCATCTCGATAAGCAGTTCCTTCAATCAAAACACCGTCTTGCTGAATTGCAGTTACTTCTGACTCCATATAAATAGGAATAAAAAAGAAGGTACTATTTGTCTCGATGGTCAATACTTTAATGGATTTCGATCCCACCTTTGTCTCCTGTGCATGCAGCGCTCCAACTTTTTCATCCTTATATATGACATCGAATATAATCTCCTGTTTTTGAGCAAGTGTCAGGGTGGCCACAAACAGAAAACTAGCAAATAGGACAAAATTTAGTTTCATCATGAATGTATTGGTCCCTTATCGAGAATAGGTTAATGTTTACTACCCAATTAGTCTTTACGTTTACACGGATTTTACTTTTTATTTCTTACCCAAGGTAGCCTCACGGTGAAACCGATTAGACTTTTTAGGTTACGATTCATAAAGAAGTTATGGTTTTCATTTGTTGACCCATAGGCACCAACTTCATTCCACATTTGTGACAATGCCCCGCGCTATCACTTACTACTTCTGGATGCATCGGACAGGTATATTTTCCCTGACTCGGAAAGGATTGATCTATTCTATTTTTTGTTTTCATAATCGGATTTTTAATTATCTCATGATAACAGATATGGATAGTCCATATTCATGCCATCAGTTGGTATACCGTCAAGCCCGATTGCAATTTGTGGTGAGTCTAATGAATGGAGCTTTATGAATATTTACCAGTCTCATGAGGCGTGTGGAAAGATGATTATTTCTAACCGTTTGTAGAATAAACCCTACAATGTGATGCCATTATACCCCAAATACTTGACCTCTAGTGATCAGATAAGCCAGGAATAGGAATTGGAAATAGAAAATCGATCAGGATATTATGGTGCGCTCGGGATATATGTTCCTTAAATGCTTTCATGCTTTTGTGTACAATGGCCATGTTTTCCGGTCCTAACTTCAATACAATGTCTTCGATATCTAATAGCTTAGATTTGATAATGGCGTCCCGGTTAACTTTACCCAAAGGGAGTGAATTGTTCAGTTCTTGCAAGGTTCTTTCAAAACTTTTATCGACTTCTTTGAAGAAATCAGCCAGCAGGGGATCGCAGGAGTATGTTTTAACATGGGCGAATTCAATGGCGGATCGTTTTTCAATATTGTCCAATTCCCCATCTGTATTCGCAGCGAGTAAGGATACATAGGCCGGGAATTTGAGAAGCAATTCATATTCCCGTGGACGTAGGTTTTTGAAATCGATTGTCATGTGTTTTTATTTTCTTAGAAAAGTTTTTCTTTAATTGTTTTAGCAGTTGCCGGATGGATAAGGCCATGAGACTTTGATACTAATTTGTTATTCTTGTTATGGTATTTCAACTGACGCAACAAGTGTGAAATCACCGCAATGTGAGCTTCGCGCTTGTCATCAGCATTGACCACAAACCAGGGCGCACGTTTAAAGTTTGTTCTTGCAAGCATTTCATTGCGGGCATCCGAATAGTCTTTCCAATAGCGAAGTGCTTCCTTATCTATCGGACTTATTTTCCATTGCTTCAAAGGATCATTTCTTCGATCCATTAGCCTGGTTTCTTGCTCGGCTTTACTGATGTCGAGATAGTATTTCAGGATCGTGAAGCCTGCATCAATAAGCATCTCCTCAAACAATTTTACTTCCTTGAAAAAAGATGTATATTCTTTCTCACTACAAAACCCCATCACTTTCTCTACGCCTGCCCGGTTGTACCAGCTTCGGTTGAATAGAACAAATTCGCCCGCGACAGGTAAGTGCGTTGAGTAGCGTTGAAAATACCATTCTATTTCTTGCCGGTCAGATGGTTTACCTAATGCAACTACTTTCGTTTCGCGCGGGCTGAGGTGCTTTGTAATTCTTTTTATGGTACCATCTTTTCCGGCTGCATCTCTTCCTTCCAGTATAACCAGCAGCTTGAGTTTGGAGGAAATAATCTCTTTCTGCAGTTTGACTAAATCAATATATAGCTCGTGCAATATTTTCTTACTTTCCTTTTTTTTCATGTTGAGTGTTTCTCGTTCATCAGGCTACGTCAATTTTCTTTTCCAGGTACACATCTTGTATGGCGTTAAGAAGCGCGATCCCTTCTTTAAACGGTCGTTGAAAAGATTTTCTGCCTGAAATCATTCCTGTTCCTCCTGCTCGTTTATTAATCACTGCCGTGCGAACAGCTTCCCTCAAATCTTTCTTTCCTTCCGATGCACCACCCGAATTGATGAGTCCCGCTCTTCCCATAAAACAATTGGCTACCTGATACCTGCATAAATCAATGGGATGATCCGTTGTTAACTCACTGTACATTAGCGCATCAAATTTCCCGTAAGGAAGACCATCTGCATTGAGCGCTTTATAGCCGCCATTATTTTCAGGCAATTTTTGTTTGATAATATCCGCTTGGATGGTTGCACCGATATAGTTTGCCTGCCCGGTAAGATCAGACGATGAACTGTAATCAACGCCATTAATTTTAAATGCTTCGTTGCGCAAATAACACCATAAAATGGTAGCCATACCCAATTGATGAGCTTCCTCAAAAGCTTTGGATACTTCTTTAATTTGTCTGTCCGATTCAGGTGATCCAAAATAAATAGTGGCGCCAATACCCACGGCACCTATGTTCCACGCATCTTTTACAGACCCAAAAAAAATCTGGTCATACGTATTTGGATAGGTAAGCAATTCATTATGATTTAGCTTTACAATGAATGGAATTTTATGTGCATAGTTTCTCGCAACACTTGCCAGAACACCTATGGTACTCGCAACTGCATTGCATCCTCCCTCAATGCCAAGCTTAACTATGTTTTCGGGATCGAAGTATATCGGGTTAGAACTAAACGCTGAACCAGCACTATGCTCAATTCCTTGATCTACAGGTAAGATTGAAAGATAGCCGGTACCGGAAAGCCTTCCTGATTTAAAAATAATATTCAGACTTCTTAGAGTTTGGGTGTTTCTGCTGGATGCAATCCATATTTGTTCTGAGAAATCCGGACCTGGAAGATGTAAGGACGTTTTAGGAATGGCATCGCATTGATGGTTGAGCAATGATTCACTTTCTTCCCCAAGAAGCTTGACTATTTCAGAGTACATTATGTAATAGAATATTTGAATTGTGTCAACACGGAAATACTTAGAAACAAACATGCCACGTATTAATACTGTAATACAGGCTGCCATTTGCAAAGTCATATTTTAAGATGTTGATAATTGTACGCTTTGGGGAATAAATTTCTCACATTCTTTATTATCGAATGCCAACGTTAATTCAAATCTCGATTTTATTAGGTGGTGTTCTCTCTTCAGTACATACAACTCATGTCGGCCTGGTTTCGATATGTGTATAGGTAAATGTTAAAATCAATTGCTCTTTACCTTCAACATACTCGCATTAATAGCTACTACTATTGTGCTAATTGTCATCAAAGCCGCTCCGATTGCAGGGCTTAATAAAATACCTTGATTATATAAGACTCCTGCTGCCAGTGGAAGCGCCACTACGTTATAGCCTGTGGCCCAGATTAAATTCTGAATCATCTTGCGATGAGTAGCTTTTCCAAATAATATTAAACTCACGATATCTTTTGGATTGCTATTGACTAAAACAATTCCCGCTGTTTCTGCCGCGATATCGCTGCCGCTTCCAACAGCAATACCAACATTGGCAATAGCGAGAGCGGGAGCGTCATTGACTCCATCGCCAGTCATGGCAACAAACTCTCCCTGGCTTTGCAATTCTTTTATTTTCTCCAGTTTTTGATCGGGGAGCACTTCAGCTAAATAACTATCCATGCCCAATGTATTACTGACACTTGCTGCTACTTTTTTATTATCACCCGTGAGCAAAATGGATTTGATATTATTTTCTTTTAGGGTTTTGATAGCGCCTGCTGACTCGGGTCGTATCTCATCCGATAAAGCAATGTATCCTATCAATTCATTTTCGACTAAAACAAACACTACCGTTTCCGTATCGCTGCCTTTATAATCTTGTGGAACAGTAATATTATTTTCCTTTAAATAGCCTGGGCTGACTACCAATACTTTTTTACCCTCTACAGTAGCTTCAATACCTTTACCCGTAATGGCTTTAAAATTTTGTGTTTCGGGAATTGTAATGGATAGAGCTTTCGCTTTTTGAAGAATGCCAGTTGCAATTGGATGTTCCGATTTCTGTTCGAGGGCAGATGCCAGTCGAATGATTTCTTTCTCGTCAATTCCACTTTTAACCGATACTATTTTTGACACCTCAAACTTGCCCACAGTAAGGGTTCCGGTTTTGTCAAATACAATGGTTGTAATTTTTCTGGAGTCTTCAAAGGCCGTTCTATTCTTAATAAGCAACCCATGCTTGGCAGATAACGCGGTTGATTTAGCCACTACGAGCGGTACCGCCAGCCCAAGTGCATGAGGACAGCAAATAACAATCACAGTCACCATTCTCTCCATCGCAAAGGCAAGGTCCTGCCCGGTTAAATACCAATACAGGAATGTCGCAATACCCGAAGTCAACGCAATAATGGTTAGCCACTTTGCTGCAGTATCGGCAAGCAATTGTGTTTTCGATTTAGATTTCTGTGCATCATCCACCAGCTTTACTACTTGCGACAGATAAGAGTCTTTTGATACATGAGACACCGTAACTTTTATGGATCCGTTTCCATTGATGGAACCCGCAATAACTTTATCGCCTTTTATTTTTTTTACTGGAGTGGATTCTCCAGTGAGCATGCTTTCGTTCAGATAGCTTTCACCTTCCAGTATGATTCCATCCGCAGCCACCTTTTCACCCGGCTTAACAAGAATGATGTCGTTAACTTTTAATGTGTCTGTCTTTACATCATGAACTATATCGGCCATGACCATGTGCGCATCCGATGGCATCAGCTGAACCAGTAATTCCAGTTCGTTCGATGCTCCGGCTATGGATTTCATTTCAATCCAGTGTCCTAAGAGCATAATGAGAATAAGTGTTGCCAATTCCCAAAAGAAATCCATGCCCTGTAAACCAAATACAATAGCTACACTGTAGGTGTAGGCCACCGTGATTGCAAAACCAATCAGTATCATCATACCGGGGCTCTTTGTTTTTATTTCATTAACAAACCCTTTTAAGAAAGGAAAACCTCCATAAAAAAATACGATTGTGGATAAACCAAAGAGAATGTAAGAGGAGCCAGGAAATTGCCAATCAACCCCGATAAACTGCTGTATCATAGTTGACAACAGTACAATTGGAATAGTAAGAACCGCTACTATATAAAACCGCTTGCGGAAATCAGCAATCATTGCATGATGGTCATGACCAGCCATATCCATGGGCGGATTGTCGCCATGATGCTTGGCATCGTGGGAATCATGATTCATTTTTGAATGGTCCATTTCTTCGTGCTTGCTAGGTTCATGCTTTTCCATATCCATCTGTTTTATGTGTTAGTGTATCAAGTTTAAGCTTCACAATTCACTATTGCTAAATAAATTGCTATCTACTATGTAGTACTATTACTGTCGTCTTGAGTTTTCGCTTTAGCTGTATGCGACAACCAGCCGCCCGAAAACCCAGCACGGCCCAGCCCGATACCGAGATGGGGACATCGCTTCATCAACCTCCAGAGAAATCCTGAACGGTAGTTCTCGATCATCAAAATAATTGGTCCTTGATTTAGTCCATAATGCCAGGGCGAGACCCACCAACCATAAGGATTCCCAGAGTTTCCCGGATGAGTCGGGTTAAAAGATGCTTTGAAACCATACGAGTTGAACTTGGTCATTTCTGCTTGATGAATACAATGGTTTAGTGCAGGCAACACGATTTCCGGTGCGAATGGCAGCGAGGCGACCAATGCCCAGGGCGCAAGGGTTCCATCGTCTGGACCATACGGTATGCCACGCCCCACATAATCGAAAAACTGCCGCTCGATGCCGTCTATTTTGATGGTCTCAGGTCCGGGTCCTTCGCTGGCAGTTATTCCCCAGCAATGAGGACCATAATCCTTAAACTTGAGTGGGTTAATGATTGCATACTGTTGCTGTGCATAAGTTGCACGTCTACTGTTCTCGAAGTAGTCAATACCTTTTTCTTGCATGAAGGAGTCTTGAATACCACGAAAGTCAATCCAGATATGAGAGAGCTGATGTGTAAATAATGGCCCGGCATATATATACTCCTGTCCATAATTATGCTCCCATTTATAAGTAGAAGCCCATGCCGCATAGCTCTCCTTGGGCAGCGGATGAGTAGGCGAACCTAGCCCCAGCATATAGAGCAGCATTGCCTCATCATAGCCTTCCCATCTGTATTTGAGAAATCCGCTTTCTGGTCTCCAGCCATGTGTCACCGTTGTACCCTGGTTTTGCGCCCATTGCCAATCAGCGCGCAGATACAACGATTCAGATAGGGTGCGAATTTCAAGTTCATCTTCTGTATCCGCGTCAAAATAAACAGTAAAGACTATTAATAATTCTATTTTTTTATCATACCACTTGGATCTCAATTCCATCACCTTTGTCTTTATCATGATGACATAAGGAACAGAATTGTATGTTTAATTTTTTTCGGATTGAATCGCAGTATCATTGCCCTGAGTCGTATTTTTAAAATTTTCGGCACTCTTAGGAGCAACCCAATTAAATGATTGCCCAAGAACATCAGTGGTACCAATAAGAAAAATACTTATCGAAAATATGAATATGCATTTAAACCGGATTTTGAATAATTTCTCCATTGTTTGAATCATTTCTTTTGTTTTACCACGAGAACGTAGTGAATATTTGGCCATCCACTGTTCTCTGTTATTACAGATCAAAAGTCATTAACTCAATTTTACATGTGTGTTAAAACTTTGACTTTATGTTATACTTTAATGGTATCACTATAGGCGTCATGATGCACAGTGTCGAGGAATTGTGATTCAATTTAGAATGCTCCATTTTGTTTTGATTAGAAAAAACTCACTAACAAAAATAGCGCTGCCGCAACACCAGCCGCAATAAAATTATAAGGCCTTGCATACTGTAAATATTTCGCGTGATCTGCATTGCTAATATTGGATGCCATATTCGTCATTCCCGCAACAGGCGATGTAACATCCCCGAACGTTCCTCCTGTAATTACTGCTGCCACGCAAAGGGGAATGCCTGAACCAACTGAGACTGCAAGAGGAATTGCAAACGGCATAATTAAAGATGCTGCTCCCCAACCGGAACCGATGAAATAGGTCACAGCGGAAGAGAGCAAGAAAAGTGAAACAGCAACACCCCAGGCCGGCAGCGAACTTCCTATGTATTGCTGAATGAAATTATTCAATCCCAATTCTTGCGAGACAGATGCTAACGGCCAAGCTAAAGTGAGAATGATCAAAGTAGTCATTATCGCATTTCCACCGGTTATAATATCGGCCGTCATTTTTCCGGCATTATATCCTTGAAATAAATAAAACAATGCTGAAATAATTATAGAAATAAACAATGCCACCAGCATGGCTCTGTTTGGTTCTGTGTTTGTCAATGCTGATATAAACGTGTTGTTGCCCGGTTTGTCTTTCCCGAAAAACCAAAATAAAAATACACTCAACACTATAACACTTAAAAGTGGAACAATAAGATTAATCACTCTTGGTTTTATGGCGGGCTTATCTTCATCCACACTCATATCCATTCCTTCATTGTGCATTTTCACAATGGGTTCACTTTTATTGTTGTCTGATTTCTTAAGTTGAAAAAAGATCGAAATAAAGGTGATAACGATTATTA
>JAENVX010000337.1 GCA_016650355.1 Bacteroidia bacterium
AATGATTTGGCCATGATGTGCTCATGTTGCCCAGCCCAGGTATTATAGGCGTCAATGTTTTCTTGTTTTTCCGGATTCTCATCTGTTAATTTCTGACGCAGATGTTCAGGAATATCCTGCATCATCACCCTTCTGCTTGCAAAAGGAAATGCATCGGAGACTAAAACAACGTACCCACGTTTGGCAATTTCATTTGCCCAGGCAAAGTTTTCGTAGTAATCCTGCTGATGTGTTTTCATCATTGGATGTTGAACATCAGACGTTCGTGTGATTTTTCGGGTGCCAAAATATTTGTTTCCACCGTGGTCATGTAAAGCGAGGATGCCAGGCAATTTTCCAGTGGCATTTTGCGGCTTCAGCACAATCGCTTCTGTAGGTCTGCCGTAAGGCAGTTGCCAGGTAATTTCCTCTACGTGCAAGCCATCATAGTTGAATTGCTTATTAATTTTTACTTCAGGGGTGCCACCAATATCCGGAATATTTAATCGTTCGAGAAGCCTCTTCTTGGCAGTCTCTCTCCAGACATTCAAATTCGTAAACTCTTTTCTCCTGAAAGAAAGACTTGGCAACTTGCCATCGTTAAAGGAAGCAGCCCATTGGCCGTATTGCCCAATGATACTGAGATTATCTTCTGCCATAAGATTTAGGTTTTTATTCGGGGTGGAGATAGTTGAAATTAGTGGAGAGGAAAATCCATCGAGTAAGCCGCCTCCGGCAACACCCAGCCCCGTGAGGCCGGCAAGTTTTAAAAAATCCCTGCGTTTACTTTTCATTGTTTGATAGGGTTTTAGGTTTAATATGATTGATTTATCTTTCTAAACATCAAGAAACTTTTTTACAAATTCATCATCGGTATGATGCTGATAGTAATGATAGATTCTATCAATCTCCTTCGACTGTCCCGCGGAAAGTTTTTCTTCAGGGTTTAAGCACCACAGCCCATCTAATAATCCCTGACGATTTAAAATTTCATGGATGCCAGGAATACAGCCTTTGAAAGAATTCCGCTCATCAAAAATAACACCATTCATATCTGTTATTTCTATGCCTTTGCTCAATAGTTTCTCTAAACCGGAATAATTATTGGCAATGCAGTACTTTACTTCTGCCAGAAGTTCAACTGCTTTTTTAGTCCATACGGCCCAATGACCAAGTAATCCTCCAACAAATCTTTTTTCAACTTTTTTTCCATCCACAGTAAACTGATACGGTGTAAGCAAATCTGCTACAATATTGTCATCATTGCCAGTAAACAATGCGATTTCATTTCTTCTGCTGGAGTTGCACACTGCCCGCACTACATCCAATGTTTGATATCGGTTGAAGGCTGCAACTTTAATTGCATGAACATTGGGAAGCTCTGCAAACTGACGCCAAAATTCATAGCTCAATACACGCCCGCCCACAGCTGATTGAAGATAAAACCCAAATACAGGAATTATTTTGGAAACCTCCTGAGCATGTTTGATGAGTGCTGATTCAGAGTAATCGTGCAAGCCGCCCATACTTACTAAACCAAGGTGGTATCCATAACGAAGGGCGAGTTCCGCCTCTTTAATAGCTTGCGGAGTAGGCCCACATATACCAGCTACTTTTATAAATGGCCGGTTAAGCGCTGCGGTTTCAATTTCTTCGGCAGCTAGTTTTAGTACCGATTCTAATAAATTTATTTCTGGCTTTCTGATCTCAAACTGTGTAGTGTGGACACCAATGGCTACACCTCCGGCTCCGCAAGCCATGTAATATCTGGTTAGTCTCCTTTGCCGGATTTCATCTAATGCTAGATTTTTCTTTAAGGCTAGTGGATGAGCTGGAATGACGGTGCCAGCCCGCAATAATTCTTTCACAGAGAAATCTAATTCGCGATTCATTATTCTCTTTTTAGAATCTCCCACTTCTTTCCTGAAAGTGAGTTTCTTTATTTAAAGTTTTTCCACCTTGAATAATCCACTCTGCTAATAACTCCATCATTTTTAAGAGGGGAACATTAGGAGGACCAAAAAGGCGATGTGATTCTGCAGCATTGCTTAGCAAAGCGGTAGGTTGTTCCTCTTTAATGAATAGAGGCGCTTGTTTTAACATTTCCCCAAATTGCTCAGCTGCCCAGCGTACAGATAAAGTTTCTGCTCCCGTCACATTCAGAAATTTGGCAGGAACAGTGCAATGCCGTAAAGCGCGGATGGCGATTTCATTAGCATCGCCTTGCCAAATCACATTTACATGCCCCATGCTTAAATCAATTGGTCGTTTTTCATTCACGGCTTTAGCAATTTCTAACAACACACCATAGCTTACATCATTTGCATAATTCAACCTATAAATTAATAAAGGGGTTAAGTATTTTGAAGCGAAATATTGAAACATTCGTTCGCGACCCAAACAAGATTGTGCATATTCTCCAATCGGTTCGGGTGCATGATTTTCTATTGCCCCTCCCAGCAACACGTCAGTCATTGGATAGACATTGCCCGTGGAAAAAACAACTATGCGCGAGTCTTTATATTTTACAGCAACGCGTCCGGGTAAATAGGTATTCATTGCCCAGGTGAATGATTCCTTACCCTGAGTTCCAAATTTTGTTCCGGCCAGATAAAGGACATTCTTAACCTGTGGAAGTTTTTGCAGCTGGTCGTCCTCCAAAAGATCGGCACATATTGTTTCGATGCCATCTTTATTTAATTCTTTTTGCAATGCAGGCTCAGAGAAGCGGGATACGCCAATAATTTTTTTATTGACACCTGCCAAATCCACAGCTTGCTTAGCTAAACGGGCAAGACTTGGTCCCATTTTTCCACCAACTCCAAGAATTATTATGTCGCCCTCCAACGAAGCAATGTCTGCTATTAACGCCTGTGAAGGTTGTAGTAATTTTTTATAGCGTGATTCTAAATTCTCCATATAGTATCAAGCCGAATACTCTGGCTTCCAAACTTGAACAGTTTCTGTATCAGCTGCCTTGTTGCCCATGTGAATAGCGATGGATGTATCCTTTGCGGTGTCAACTGTGGAAACAGGTTTCTTTCTACCATGAATACATTCAATAAAATCCTGCAGTGCATAAATGGTTGGCTCAAGAGAGGGTTGACCTTCTTTTTCAAACATAAGTTCAACTGGTTTCCCTTGTGTTTTAGCGGCTATCGTAGCTCCTGTAACTCCATCAACGGTGCCTTTCAAATTATCCGTTGTCTCAGAATAGATAAATGCTTTTTCGCGCTGTATCTCAACGGTAGCCTTATCTCCCAGTATTCTGATGCTATAGCCATTGTATGCATTTGAGAGAACAGACGTAACGCTGGACTTGATGCCATTAGGATATTCATAAATGGTGCGAATATTGTCATACGTGTCTCTTCCATCTTTCCAATAATTGATTCCACCCATGCCCGATACTTTTATAGGGTGACTATCCAGCATATAATTAACCATATCAATTTGATGAGCGCATAACTCTGATAGTGGGCCTCCGCAATATTCACGATACATCCGCCAGTTTAACGCGCGCTCCATTTTTGGATCATCTACGGGTACACGCCAGTTGGAGTTTCTATTATACTGACACTCGAAGTGTGTTATTTTTCCAAGCCACTTTTGGGTTATAACTTCTTTCACTTTATGATAGAGACCATAGTGTCGGTATTGATAGCCAACCTGAAACACCAACTTGGAATTTCGAACTTTCTTTACCAGGTCTAATGATTGCTGGATATCATAGGTCATGGATTTCTCTAAGAAAATATGTTTACCGGCCTCCAGAGCTGCGATAGCCATTTCATAATGCAAGTAAAGAGGCGTGGCGATGATGACTGCATTCACATTTTTATCATCTAGCAATTTTCTATACTCCGAATATGCCTTGGTGCCTTTTGACGCAAATGTCATTCCATTTTCAAGGTGCGATGGAATGTTGTCGCAGCAAGCAACCAATTCAACTCCGGTCATTTCTTTTAGTAATGATAATAACCCAGTGCCTCTGCTTCCGGTACCAATTATGCCTATCTTAATAATATCATCTTTAAAAAGTGATTTACCTGCAGCCGAAAGACCTAAGGCTGTCATTCCTGAAATGGCAACGGCACTTGTGGTGACAAATTTTCTGCGTGAAATTGAGTTGTTTACCATGACTTGATTCTCATTTGAGCGTAACGATTGTTCTACTGGTAATTTCTTCGGGTTTCTATTCCTGAGGTTGGATTTTTTCCGAAGGTTAAGTTACGCATGATTTTTTATCATTTTTGCGAATGATTTAAATCTGCAAAGGGTTTTATGAAAACTTTTTAGAGCACGCACACACACAACCGATCAGATAAGCGTGTTGCCTCTCATCCAAACTCGGGGCCCATGATGGCGAATTGTTTTTGAGGCAAGCCGGGAGAACTGTTGCTCCCCCGATACATTCGATAGAAAGTACGTTGTTCAACAAACCCAATTGAGGTAAGCCAGTCAGCCCACGGTTGGTTGGTACTGGGAATATCCAGGATAACATCTGTACCATTGCATTTACTCAACGCAGCGAAAACGAGATCTTTCGCATCAATTATGCTTTTTGCAATTACTGGTCCGATGTGAATATAATCGTGACCTGGGCGACCTAAACAATAACCCTGAATTTCATTTTTATGTTCGGAAAGGAAGGCAAGTCCAGGAGCACCCTTAAGCATCCACTCCAATAAGGGCAGACGATCGGCACCAAAAATTTCGGTATCGAATTCTACGACTTTAGATACATCATCTTTTCGTATTGCTCTTACAGTGGAAGTCTTTGGTTTGTAATCTCTGTTAGTAGCTTTCATCTTCATCCTGCCCAAAGAATATTCATCAACAAAATTCAACTTTAAGTACACGGTTCGGCCTTCAGGTGTGGCATCTAATTTTACCGTTTCTTCATGCTCCAAAATCCGTAAGGCTTCCCTTAGCAATTGCATTCCAATTCCTTGACGCT
>JAENVX010000338.1 GCA_016650355.1 Bacteroidia bacterium
AAATAATCGTACTTCTTCTTATAGATCTTATTGTCAAGGGTCAATACGGAGTCACTTGTCAACGTCAGTCGAATGGATTCCAACACTTGGTCATTCCTTCTCATCAAATCCAGGCCATCTCTCAAAACTATTCCTTCGTTGTCAGTTTCAACGTCAAATATTGTCGCGCCTGCAAGAGGAACACCACTACCGTGTATTTGTAAAATTGCTTTCCTTAGTCCGTTAGCAGTCTCGTAAAATATAATCTCACTCCCAGCAAAAATATCCGATCTCCAAGTCCGGCCATTGAGGGTTGTCCAAGTGTCATTGTTGTCAAACCCTGTTGTCACAAGGAATGTCAGTCCAATTAGTAATTTTTGAAACGTACTCTTCATAATTTGCATTATGCACAACGACTGTGCATATGCAATTGCATATATTTATTATATATCATTTTGCACAAAATACCACCTAAATGAACTCAAATACCAATGAAATCGCGGATATATTTATTGTGCAGTTCAGCATGTTTCGATGCCTCGATTTATTCACAATTATCTATAGGCATTGAATCTTCGCTCAACCAATTCAATTGCTCTTCACAGCAATAGGTGCAGCCAAACAAGCATCAGGAATGTTAAAGGCATTCACTAGCGGCACTGCTTCCTGCCGCACGTCCCAGCAGAGTTGATTCATCAGTTTGCGGATAGCCTTTGTCTTCACGCCTTCCATATAACCTGATTCCAAATACCAACCTTTGTTCTTTTCAATTTGTGATAAAGCAAACAGGTCGCAGAGTTTTTTCAATACGGCTTTGCATCCAACATCTTTTGTTTTATCGATCTGTAGTATAAACTGTTCCAGAATGATTCGCTCTACATAGGCTAGCCCCACCTGCACCAAGTGATGCTGACTTACATTGAAGGCATCAAATGAATCCATGCCTTCGCTGATGTGTCGCCTCAACCTCTTGGCTGCGGAAGTAAGGATGTCGCGCTCGCGGTATTTGAAGGCATTCAACTGAAATTCCGGATCGAGTAAATGGGCTTCATCCGTGTTGCGCACGATAATAGGATTCAATTCTGAAATTGAAGTCTTGGCCTGGTCGGCTACATAATTTAAAATGCCAAACACATTCATGTTGGCAAACTCCTGTTTGAATTCAGTAAGTCTGCTTTTGGCCACTAATTGCATCAATACCGTATTGTCTCCTTCAAACGTGGTGTAGATGTCGGAATCATTTTTGAGTACCTCAATTCTGTTTTCTGAGAGGAAGCCTTTGCCACCGCAGCATTCGCGGCACTCTTGCAACGTGGCTGTAGTATTCCAGGTAGCAAAACTTTTCAGTCCAGCCGCCAACGCTTCAATCTCCTGCATGTCTGCTTCGGAGCGATTAATAAACCGTTCTGTTAAATAGTTCAGCGAAAAGTGCAGCGCATAAGCATTCGCCAGAAGCGGCATCAACCTTCTTTGGTGTGTCCGGTAATTTAAGATCGGTACTTCCACACCTCCTTCAGGACCAAATTGTCTGCGTTGGTCTCCATATCGAATTGAAATAGTCAGGCCAGACTTAACAGCGCTTAGACCGGAGCGAGGTATTCCAATACGTCCGCCTACCAACGTACCCAGCATGGTGAAGAACCTTCTGTTGTCGCTGGAAATTGGGCTAGCAAACTTTCCATCATCGGTGATGCTAGCAAATTTGTCCAGCATATTGTCTTTCGGAATGATGACATTATTGAAATTTATTTTTCCGTTATCCACGCCATTCAATCCCATCTTGCGTCCGCAATCTTCAATGGTGATGCCGGGCAATGTCTTTCCCTTTTTATCCCGTAAGGGAACTACAAATGCACTCACACCGTAATCTTTGCCATCTAAAATTAATTTGGCAAAGACTGTCGCTGCTTGTCCATGACAAGCGGCATTGCCGATGTATTCTTTTTTAGCATTGGGGTTGGGTGTATGAATGATGATGGTTTTGGTGGCATGATCGTAGGTAGCAGTTGTCTCAATTCCTTTTACGTTGGAGCCGTGGTGTGTTTCCGTCATTGCAAAGCAGCCTGGCAATTCTAGTGTGCCAATGTCTTTCAAATATTTTTTATGGTGCTTCTCGGTTCCCAGAAAATATACACTCATGCCCCATAGGCCAAATTGAACGCCAAATTTTATGACCAGACTAAGGTCGTGATAGCTCAGTGCCTCCATGATGGCAAAGTATTTCCCCATGTCGCCTTGCCCGCCATATTCTTTTGGAAATGCCATAGACCCAAATCCCTGATCGGCCAGAAGCTGGCACCATTCTAAAACTTTCGCTCTATACATTGGAAGATCACCGGGTCCGACATATTGAAATTGTGGATCGGATATAATTGTTTTCACCTTTTTTATGATAGCGGCATGAGGTCCATCCAATAATTTCGCGAGGGTGTCCACATCAAAAGTTTGTTGGGTGGTCTGTTGAGAAGTGATCGTATCATGGCTGCCTTTGAAATTGAACGATGCTTCGTGACTGATAATGCCCAGCGTTTCTTCAATCTTCGATAGAGAAGGTTTAGCTTTCAGAAGAGATTCACTCACTTTTCCGTTTCCATATTTAGCAACCAGTTTGATGCCCAGGTCTACAAGACTATCTTTTGAGTCTGATTGTTCAGCTACTTTTTTAATCTCATCCCGCCAGTTCATGAACTCGTCTGGAGACGGTGGTGTAGCTGGATCAACTTGTGTTAATAGAAAACTCTTTTCTGTATCGGTAAGCCATTCCTGACTAAGAACAAGCCCCTCAATGATGGAAATTTCACTGGGGGTTAACACAGCATCTGACCATACGGTATAGAAAATAGGTAAGAAGACGTACAAGGAAGGATTGGCTTCAAGTTGTTTGGAGTGGAGCATGGGATTTTTGTTTGCTACTAAAATAACAATTCTTCTGGTATTGATAATTGTACCCCTATTTGCAAAGAGAACGCTGATAGGTCGCATTAAGTTATTCTTTCAGCCTTTGGTTGGTTGTGACCGGTATAGAAAACCACTCATAAAAGAAAAGCTGTTTGTTCTCTTTTTAGAAGATTTAATCCTAAATTTCTTTTCAAGTAGAGAAATCATGCAACCTGCTGAAAAAATCTCAATTCAAGTTTCGGAAAGTATAGGAAAAATTTCAGCATTGGTTGTCGCACCAGACAATCCCAAAGCATTGATTGTTTTGTCTCATGGAGCAGGCGCAGGTATGACACATTCCTTTATGGAGGATTTGTCAATCGAGTTAGCAAGGCAATCCATTGTTACTATCCGATTTAATTTTCCTTATATGGAAAACAAAAAGGGGAGGCCCGACCCTCCAGCGATTGCTGAAAAGACAATTAGCGTCATCATAGAAAAGGCGCATGCATTATATCCTGCGCTTCCTTTATTTGTGGCAGGAAAATCTTTTGGCGGGCGTATGTCTTCCCAGCGGCTTTCCAAAGAATGTCCATCGTATGTAAAGGGGATTATTTTCTACGGCTTTCCATTGCACCCTATTGGGCAACCAGGAATAAGCAGGGCCGATCATTTAAAGAATGTTTCAGTACCCTTGCTTTTCCTCCAAGGCACAAAAGATAAGCTTGCTGAGGTGAGTTTAATTGAACAAGTGTGCGCAGATCTCCCTTTGGCAACGCTCATAAAATTCGAGGGTGCTGATCACTCTTTTAAAGCTGGCAAACAAAAGCTCATACCTGAACTGTCATGTAAGACAGTTGACTGGATGAATAAGTTATAATAGTTATGAAAGAAACATCTGATAGACGCTCCTTTTTAAAAAAGTTAGGCATTGGTGGTGTAACCGCTACAGTAGCACCCACCACATTTCTTGATTCCTCAGAACTGGAAGCGGCACCTGAAAAAGTTCGTCCGATAAAAAATCTCAGACGCACCGCTACCGGTCGTAAATACAATGCGCCCTATTCAGGAGAGTACCTTAAACGCGTGGCGTTTCCTATTGGCGGATTGGGTGCGGGTATGTTTTGTCTGGAAGGTACAGGTGCAATTTCACATATGTCTGTTCGGAACAAACCTGAGATATTTCACGAGCCCGGAATGTTTGCTGCACTTAATATTAGGGGTTTGAAGAATGGAACGAAAGTAATTGAAGGCCCTTCGCCAGACTGGAAAAAATTTGGTCAGCCGGATTCCGGCAATGGATCGGGTGGCGCAGTTTACGGATTGCCACGGTTTCATCATGCAGAGTTTATCACTCGGTTTCCATTTGCAACCATTAATCTTGCGGATGATGATCTACCATTGTCCGTCACCATTGAAGGATGGAGTCCGTTCATACCAACCGATGCGGATAACTCAAGTCTTCCCGTAGGGGCATTGGAATATAAATTTACCAACACAGGCGCTGAAGCAGTTGAGGGGATCTTTTCTTTTAATTCAAGAAATTTCATGCGTAAGGATGAAGCCAAAGGATCTATTCAAAAAATTGCCAATGGATTTGTGCTCTCTTGTGAGGAAACAGCAGAGAAGCCACACTTGCGTGGAGACTTCGCCATTTTCACCAATCAACCCGAAACCGTTGTAGATCATTGTTGGTTTCGTGGCGGATGGTTTGACCCACTTACTATTGCCTGGGAATCTATAAGAAGTGGAAATATGAAAAGCGTGGACCCGGTTGAGTCTGGTGCACCAGGAGCTTCGCTGTATGTGCCCTTTAAACTTGCTGCCGGAGAAGCGAAGACCATACAACTGATGATGGCTTGGTATGTGCCTTCATCGGATGTTCGCATTGGAAAGGATGGTGACGCAGAAGAAAAATGCGACCCCGCATTGGGTTGTTGCAATACAACTTCAGATTTGGGAATGGATTCTGAGAAACCATTTGATGGAAAAAATTATAAGCCCTGGTACTCCAACAAATTCTGGGACATTTATAAAGTAGCCTCGTACTTTCAAAAAAATTATAGTGACTTGAAATCAAAGTCACAATTGTTTGGTGATGCCTTTTATGCAAGCACATTGCCACCTGAAGTAATTGAGGCAGTGGCTGCGAATCTTACCATACTTAAATCGCCCACGGTAATGCGACAGTTTGATGGACGCTTGTGGAGTTATGAGGGCTGCGGTGACAACTCAGGATGTTGTCACGGTTCGTGCACACATGTCTGGAATTATGCGCAAGCCATTCCGCATCTTTTTCCTTCTCTGGAGCGCACGCTCCGCCACACAGAATTCTGTGAAGATCAAAACGCGGAAGGACATCAGACTTTTCGCGCAGCCATGCCAATCCGCCCGGTGAAGCATGATTTTCACGCAGCAGCAGATGGACAATTGGGGGGCATCATGAAAGTGTATCGCGACTGGCGCATAGTAGGCGATAGTGAGTGGCTGAAGAAAATGTATCCTCTCGTAAAGTCGAGCATGGATTATTGTATTCGCACATGGGACCCACGCAACAAAGGAGTCCTCGAAGAGCCTCATCATAATACCTACGATATTGAATTTTGGGGACCGGATGGTATGTGTACTAGTTTTTATCTTGGAGCGCTCAATGCCATGATGGAAATGGGAAAATACCTGAAGAAGAGTAAGGATGTAACCTTCTATAAAAAATTATACGATATGGGTAAAAAGTTTATGGAGACTGAATTATATGATGGTGAATACTTCTACCAAAAAATTCAGACTACCGGGCTGAATGCAAAAAGTCCAACCGATCCGGCTGTGAAATCCTATGGTGGAGATTATTCTGATGAAGCAAAGTTGCTGTTGGAGAAGGAGGGACCAAAATACCAATATGGTGCAGGTTGTCTTTCTGATGGAGTGCTGGGTTCATGGATTGCCCGAATGTGCGGATTGGAAGAGCCTCTTGATATTGAGAAAACAAAGAGTCATCTGATTGCGGTGCACAAATACAACCTAAAGGATAATTTGAGCGACCATGCCAATCCGCAAAGACCTTCCTTTGCAATGGGTGATGAAGGCGGATTGTTGTTGTGTTCCTGGCCGAAGGGAGGAAAACTTTCTCTGCCCTTTGTATACAGCGATGAAGTGTGGACAGGAATTGAATATCAGGTTGCCTCACATTTGATGTTAATGGGAAAAGTTGAGGAGGGCCTTGAGATTGTGCGGACTTGCCGCGATCGATATGATGGGCGTACACGAAATCCGTTTAATGAATACGAATGTGGTCATTGGTATGCACGGGCTCTTTCGAGTTATGGATTTCTGCAAGGTCTCACAGGGGCACGCATTGATGCTGTAAACAAAACATTGTATATCAATTCAAAAGTGGGAGACTTCACTAGTTTCATTTCTACCGAGAAAGGATTTGGAACCGTAAGTCTGAACGCTGGCAAAGCTTCACTCAAAGTAATGTATGGAAGCATTCAGGTTGAAAAGGTACTGGTGGATGGAAAATCAACGTTGTTGAATTAGTAGAGTTGTAGGTATTTTAATTTCAAATCTCTGTGTCTTCTGAATTAAAACGAACAGTAATCTGGCTATTTGTTTTTAGCATCGCCATGGGATTTCTGGAAACTGCCATTGTAGTTTATCTGAGAGCTCTTTACTACCCAAACGGTTTTATGTTTCCTCTGTCGATCATGGATCCTCAGATTGGTGTCATTGAAATAGTACGCGAAGCAGCTACGATAATAATGTTGTCAACTGTTGGCATCCTGGCAGGGCGCTCTACTAATCAACGGTTTGCTTTCTTCCTGGCTACCTTTGCCATCTGGGATATTTTCTATTATGTATTTCTTAAAGTTTTCCTAGGATGGCCAGAATCATTTTTGACATGGGATATCCTTTTCCTTATACCCGTTCCCTGGATAGGGCCTGTGCTCGCCCCGTGTATGATTTCTACCACTATGTTGATTCTTGCAGTTGTATTGGTTTACAGAGATGCACAAAATACTTCTTATCGCTTGTCACTTCTGGAATGGATATTTCTATTCGTGGGAAGCTTTGTGGTTGTGGCTTCCTGGACAATGGATTTTTTATCATATAACGTTGACAGCGCAACAACAAACTCAAATACTTCTGCCATAGCTACCTACATTCCACTTTCGTACAACTGGTACCTATTCTGTATCGGTGAAGTGTTGTTGTTGATTGCAACCTATCTTTTCTGGAAGCGGACTTCTAAAACACGAATTAGCTCATAGATTTTTTTCTACTGACACCATTTTAAATTTGGAGATAAGTCAGCCGGAAAAATTATTGTTTTAACGGTTAAAACATATAGTTGCCTCTGCTTACCGTAATGCAATAACATAAATCGTTTCCCTTCCCACCTTTTTGACTAATTTTAGCTTCTTACTTTTATGAAATGAGGAAGGGTCTTGTTACGGGTATAGTTGTTCTTTTGAGTTTATTTACTTCAA
>JAENVX010000339.1 GCA_016650355.1 Bacteroidia bacterium
CGATTCGGATCGCGCAATTTAGTGCACTCTTTTACAAATGCAAGAATTTATTCTCTAGGATAATTGAAGCCGAAGACCTACAAACTGTTAAGGAAATTTTCAACATAACAACGTCTGAATACTGGCACCATCATTACCGGTTTGGACATAAAACTGTACGGTCGCTTGCAAGCTTGGGTGATTCGAGTATTGACAATTTGATTATCAACACAATTGTGCCAATATTGGTAGCCTACGGCAAGCAAAAGGATGAACAACCATTTATCGATCGTGCCCTTAACTTTTTACAACAATCGCACCCTGAAAGTAACAAAATTACAAAGGCATGGATCTCATTTGGTCTTCCAGCTAAATCTGCTTTTGATTCGCAAGGATTGATAGAACTGAATAATAACTTTTGCCTAAAGCGAAGATGTTTGTCGTGCACGATTGGAGCAACCATTCTTAAGCCCACTTCTTGATGCCTCCAATTCTTTTATTTGGAATTCATTTCATATTAATTTTTTTCTTTTGCTTTTGGATCTGGAAAAAGCAGGACGTGGAATTGCGGCCCTACTTCTGGCCTGCTTTGTTGTTGAAACTAGGAGCTGGGATTTTGTTGGGGTTGATATATAAGTATTACTACAGCATTGGCGATACCTTTGGCTTTTTTGATGACGCGTGTAAACTCTCTGCACTCTTCTGGAGTGAACCAGGCGCTTACTTTACCTTTTTAGTCACGGGTGACGAATCAGACCTTGTGTCCTTATTATTGATAAATACCCAATCACGCTCATTGTTTTTTGTAAAGATTGTGAGCATGGTTGGGATTATTGCGGGTGATAATTATTGGGTAGCCTCATTATATTTTTCGCTTATTTCATTTTTGGCTGCCTTCCTTCTGTTCCAAAAGGTGTCATTTATGTTTCCCGGGAGCAGGCTTGCAGCATCAATTGGATTTTTGTTTTTTCCATCGGTTGTGTTCTGGAGCTCAGGGATAATTAAAGAGAGCCTGGCATTGGCAGGGCTGCTTATATTGGCACATGTATATGTTACCCTAATTACTAATTCAAAGCCATTCTGGTGGGAATGGATGCTTGCTTTTATATCTGTCTTTATAGTTTGGAACCTTAAATATTATTGGGCAGCAGTCTTTATTCCAGTTGCGTGCACTACACTTTTAGTACATGTCATCACCCAGCGCACAAAACTGAAATGGAGCAATAAGATTTTGATTTGGATTGCATCATTCCTGGTATTCTGTTTTGGAGTCACCCTTGTTCATCCAAATTTTTACTTAGAAAACTTTCTGCAGGTTTTAGTTGATAATTACAATGAATTTATCCGCATTTCACCGCAAGGCATTGTAGTTCATTATCAGCTTGAGCCATCCTGGTGGAGTGTTATTTTAAATTCACCGTTTGCACTGCTGACGGGTATCTTCAGGCCTTTTGTTTGGGAAGCCAGTACTTTTTTGCAGTTGGCGGTAGCAATTGAGAATCTCATAATTTTGATTTTATTTATTTCCACATTTATTCGATTATTTTCACAAGCCAAATCTCAACATCGATTGCTCATTTTTTCGGTGGCTGCATATGTTGTGATACTCTGCTTATTTCTGTCGCTTTCAACTCCCAATCTTGGTACCCTTGCGCGCTACAAAGTAGGATTTCAACCCTTTCTGATTTTTATCGTGTTTGCAGATAATTTCATTGTTGATTGGTTGAAGGTAAAACTCAACTTTAAAGGTAAACTCTAACTACCTTTGCTACTCATTCTTTACTATGGAAAATCCTGTAATTATTTTCGGAGCAAATTATCTTGGACGTGCAGCAAAGGAGATTTTTGAGAGCAATAGTGTTGTGGTATACGGCTTTTTAGACGATGATAAAAAACTTCATACTACCGAACTAGACGAAGTGGTTGTTCTGGGAGGCATGGACGATGATGGATTTCTAAAATTGATCGGAAAGAAATGCGAAGCTTTTGTTGCGGTGGATGATAACAAACTCCGCAAAAATGTGGTAGGGATGCTGCAGGAGATTCGACATGTTCAGCCGGTCAATGCAATCCATAGTCATGCACGAGTTTCACCTAAAGCAGAACTGGGTCACGGAAATTTTATTGATTCTGGAGCAACGGTGGCGCCAGGAGCGAAGATTGGTAGTCATGGGATTTTTCATGTGAACTCATTCGTTGGGGTTGGAGCATCGGTTGGGGATTTTGTGCAGCTAGGTGCTGGCAGTCTTATCAATCCCTCCGCAATCATTGAGGACGAAGTGTTCATTGGATCCGGAGCTACGATCATTTCAGGTGTGTCAATTGGTAAAGGCGCTCGGATAGGAGCAGGTTCTGTCGTGATTGGAGCGGTAAAGGCTGGTGAGACAGTTTTTGGTAATCCTGCTCAACCTATGAAAAGTTAAGAATTGAAATTACTTTGCGTTTAGCTCTTGAACTTTGATTAAATGAAGATATCAGAAACTGATCTGATCCTTAATTCAGACGGAAGTGTGTATCACTTAAATCTGCTCCCCAAGCACATTTCAGAAACCATTATTGCAGTAGGTGATCCAAACCGCGTATATATGGTAAGCAAATATTTTGATGAGGTTGAGTTTGAAATGAACAAGCGAGAATTTATAACTCACGTTGGTAAATTCAACAACAAGAGGATCACCGTCATAAGCACCGGTATTGGTACTGATAATATCGAAATATTCTTCACTGAGTTGGATGCATTAGTGAACATTGATTTGAAGACCCGCGAACCCAAGGCACGGAAGAAAAAACTTAAAATCATACGTATCGGAACATCGGGCGCACTGCAGGAAGATATTCCGCTCGGAACTCATTTAGCCTCCGACTATGCAATAGGGCTGGATAACCTGATGAATTTTTATGATCTTCCAATGGATGACTTTGAGGCGGGTATTGCCCATGATCTTCATCGCAAAACGGGCCTTCCGTTTATGCCCTACGTTGTGCGTGGCACTCAATCCCTTCGGCAACAAATAGGGTTTGATATGATGGATGGCAACACGGTTACCTGCCCCGGTTTTTATGCACCGCAAGGGCGAGAATTGCGACTGCCGTTGCGATTTCCAAAATTACTGGAGGATCTTAATTACTATCACAAGGGAGATTTCTGGCTGTCCAATTTTGAAATGGAAACATCTGCGTACTATGCCATGGCACGCTTATTGGGCCACGATGTGTTGAGCGTTAATGCTATAATTGCAAATCGAATAAAAAACAAATTCGCGAAAAAGCCAGATACGATTGTTGAATCGCTGATTAAAAAAGTACTTGAAAGAGTTTAACGATCAGTTAATATGTTCCCTTAATTTTAATGGTTCCTAGGTAGAACACATACGCTGCCATTGCCATTAATATATGACTTAGATCAAGATGGTTGAACCACGCATGGATCGAAAGTTCCATTAAGTGAACTGTTGCTGCTATTGCAGATATGATAACAGCAATTAGCAACAAGCGACTCCCTTCATTTTTCGTTTTGATATATATGAAAAGCTCAAATGAGGAAACGATCGCGAGCAATCCATAGGCGGCATGTGCTTCTACAAAAAAGAAATTTAAAGTAAGAAGGACAACCGAGATGAGTCCAATCAATTCAATGATGTTGAGGATGGCAAAAAATTTTCCGATACCAGATCGAAGGATAGGCTGAGCATGGAGTATTGCTGCCCGCTCAATCATGGCAATGGCCATCATGCTCAGAAGCCATCCTGGTACTTTCCACCCAAAACTTAACACGTTTTGTAATGCGTGTCCAATAATTCCTCCATAGGCAGTTGATACAGCAAGTGTGAGGAAATAATATTTTAATAAGCGTATTGAGGGCAAGGTATTCGCAACGATTTTTATTTTGGTAAACGCATAAAGACAAACAGCAGACACCAACAGATCAGTAGCTACTGTCATTGGCTCCATTATTTCTATCCCAAAAATATCTGTTGATGTTTTTACAAATTCCATAGTAACTTTAGCAACAATAATAGCAACAAGTTTACTACTCTGTCCATAGAAAGCAAAAAACCTTTGACTATCCGTGCCAAGGCGCTAGATAATCAAAGCCAAGAGAAAGTATTTATTTAATTAAGATGTGGCTACGCTGTCCATTCTTA
>JAENVX010000340.1 GCA_016650355.1 Bacteroidia bacterium
GATAGTGACTAAGCAATTGTTGCCGCTTTTCCATGGTATCCTCGCCCATAATTGCCACATCGAAAGATTCGAATGTCACAAGTCCCATAAGGCGTGCCCAATTAGCATAATAAGCACCAGAAGTAGCCACATCCTTAGATACTTGACTTAACATTGCTTTACTAAAATTCCGATATTCATCCTGGTCAAAATATTCACCTAATCGGTATAGCACTTCAGCCATTACCGAGTTAGATGATGGAATAACATTATCCGTCAACTCCATTTTTCTGGCCACCATAAATTCAGAATCATCTGATGTATAATAGAACATTCCACTTCGCGAGTCGCGAAAATGATCGGTAGCATAATCAGTAATTGAACGGGCTAACTCGAGCCAATGAATATCAAATGTTGCTTCATAAAGACGAACATATGCTTTTGCCAACAAGGCATAATCGTCCAGAAAGGCATCGATAGAAGATTTGCCATCCTTGTGATTTCGCCATAGCTGCCCACCAGGACGCATCATATTTTTCTCCAGAAACCGTGCATTTACTAATGCTATCTGCAGGTACTCTGATTTTCCCAATGCGAAATAGGCTCCAAGATATCCATCCAGCATAAGCGCATTCCAAGAAGTTAAAACTTTATCATCAAGTGATGGGGAAACACGCTTCTTCCGTTCCTTTAATAATATCGCTTCTGCTTCCAAAATTATCTTTGCCAACTCTTCAGTTGTAATTAAATGTGACTTCGCTACGACCTCTATTTTATCTTTTACAAAAAGAATGTTTTTGCTGTCCTCCCAATTTCCAACATCCGTTACCTGATAATATTCAATGAATAGCTCTGCCGCCTTTTTTTCTAACACATTCTCAATTTCTGATTTTGTCCAGACATAGTATTTCCCCTCTTCACCTTCGCTATCCGCATTTAGCGAAGAATAGAAGCCTCCATCAGGATTCGTTAAATCACTTTTGATAAAATCTAATGTTTTGGTAATCACGTCAGCATACTTTTGATCCTTTGTGACCTGATAGGTATGTGCATAAAGGCAAACAAGTTGGCCATTGTCATATAACATTTTTTCAAAGTGCGGCACTTTCCAATCAGCATCTGTTGAATATCGGGCAAATCCTCCGGCAAGTTGATCATAAATACCACCGTTGGCCATCTCATCGAGTGTAATGACCACAGCATCCAATGCTTTTTTATTTCCTGTAAGATAATGGTGTTGTAATAAGAACTCCCAAACGGCCGGCATCGGAAATTTCGGTGCTCCTGAAAAGCCTCCTGACTTATAGTCGATTACGGTTTCAAGACTAGGGAAAATATCTTCATAAATTTTATGATTGTAGCTGGCTACGCTATCAACAGGAATTGTTATGACTTCATACTGTTGAATTCCTTTAGTCAGGGATTCGGCCTGCTTCAGAACATTACCATTATCCTTTTTATAAGCAGCCAATATCTGATTAAGAATCTTTTTCCATTGCTCTTTAGGAAAATAGGTAGCTGCATAGAAAGGTTTTCCATCGGGTAAAGCAAAAGCGTTCAATGGCCACCCCCCTTTTCCAGAAATTAATTGAGCGGCATTCATATAAATCTGATCTATGTCAGGACGTTCCTCTCGATCTATCTTTATGGAAACAAAATTTTCATTCATCAACCGTGCAACTGCGGTATCCATAAAAGATTCCCGTTCCATCACATGGCACCAATGACAGGAAGCATATCCAATACTAATAATTAGTGGCTTCCCTTCACGAGTTGCTCTCTCCAATGCTTCGGTACCCCACTCATACCAATCAACAGGATTATCGGCATGTTCCTTTAGGTATGGGCTACTTGCTTGGGCAAGACGGTTCTGATGTTTTTCACTATTCTCCTTGTTCTCTTGAGCAGCACAAGATATCAGGAGAATCACCAATGGGCTGAAGATAAACAGCTTTACAATCCCAATATTCAATAGGTAGTCTATTTTAGAATTCACACATCACATTTATTCTTGCACAGCTAGGTAGTAAAATCCAAAATTTCAGATCTAATTATTTCCCTATTTTACCAACGCTAGCCCCGACTTCACCCCGGGATTAGTTACACTAAAAGTTCGAAGCCTTTCATTATTAACACTGACCAATACTGTCCACTTGTTGTCAACCTTAATCATTTGTACATCCTTAACATTGTAAGGCACAAAGAATCCGCTTTCATAAGGCTTTAAACAACTGAAATTAAGATCGCCCATGCCCTTCAATAAAAGACCCGGTGAGGCATCAGCCGGAGTCGTCTCAACTTCTACATCAAATTTATTACCACCCAGTAAAATATCCTTTACTCCATCATTATCAAAATCATGAACAATAATTCCATTAATTGCAGAGAGCTGAGCTTCTGCTGGTAGTTTTTTGATGACAAATTTACCTTTCTCGTTTATCAGAATTACACTTGAAAAAAGATGGGCTTTATAATGAATGGCATTCTCTATGTCGCTGCCTAAGATGGTTGGTAGATCTGAAGAAGCAAAAGAAAGATAGGTGGGGAATTTTTGGGCAATCTTGGGCAATTGCTGTGAAGTACATTCCCTTCCACGGATGGGTACCAGTAAAGTATCGTGATAATATCTGGCCAAGAAAATATCATTTGTGCCGTTGTTATCAAAATCTTTTGCGAATACTTGAAACGGCTTTTCATGGCTGGCCTTGAATTTATAATTTTCGCCCAGGTTGCCAACGATCAAGTCCAGGTCACCATCTCCATCCAGGTCATCAGCCACAACTCTGTTCCACCACCCTTCCGTATTTTCTACCCCATATTCATCTGAAACATTTATTAACTTGCCTTGACGGGATTCATAAATTTTTATCGGCATCCACTCTCCCACAACTACCAATTCAGATTTTTTATCACCATTAAGATCAACCCATAGCGCTGAAGTAACCATGCCTACTTCAGATAGACCTGGTGCTACCTTGTCCGTTTGATCAACAAATTTTCCTCTGTTATTGATCAGTATGTAATTCTTTGGGGACTTGGGATAATTTCCCGCAACTACTTGCCCACCTCTGAATAGATCTAGATCACCATCTCCGTCTATATCATATGGCACAACACAGGAACCACTGCTCTTAGTGTTTATAAGGTCTGCTTTAGTGAAATTACCCTTGCCATCGTTCAGGTAAACCCTGTCCACATATTGTGGAGAGCCTTCCGGAAATTCACTTCCTCCACTTACAACATACAAATCGATATCACCATCATTATCAACATCGAACAGGGAAGAACCCATATCCTCAAAATTCTTGTCCTGATCAAATGCAGGCGTACTAATTTTTAACATCTTACCATTCCTTTGTAGATATAAAATCCCTGCCTGCCCTGCAGCTCCTCCGATATAAAAATCATCTTCGCCATCTTTGTTGATATCACCACTTGAAATGAATGGGCCACTACGAGAAAACATGTGTGGAATTAGCAATTGATCCTTGTATTCATTGACTTCATTTTCGCGATGCAAAAAAGAATCTGACAATAAATCAGAAGTTGATTCACGAAATAATTTTGGTACTTCAGGGCTGGTTTTTTTTCTTAAAGCCTCACTATACCTCACTTGAATTGTTTGGTTAACCTCAGTTTCTTTCAATAGGCTAGTCAGTCCATCATTCCACACTACTTTGATGCTATCCACCACGGAGTTTTTTCCAAGTCCAAAATGTATCACTGGTTCATTGGAGGAAAGATAGCCCCGAACAGTTTTATTTTCGAAGTATTGCAGTTTACCATCATAATACAGCGTCACCTTGGCTCCTAGTCCATCAGCGTTTCCTTTTGGTCCTATCAATTTAACTTTAAAATAATTGTTGCGGCCTTCTGCAGTATTTTCATAAATAAAGGCTTCATCATCCAGGTTGTTCACGATCAAATCAAGATCCCCATCATTGTCAAGATCGCCTACTGCTGCCCCATTTGAAAAGCTGGTCTCTTCAAAACCCCATGTATCACTAACATTTTCAAATTGTAGGTCACCCTTATTTTTGAATAAATAATTTTTGACCTTAATGGGATCGTACACATTAATAAATTCCTTAAAGCCCTTCACTAACATTTCATTCGGAGACGCATACTTATTCATATTCGCTCTTACAAAAGCTGCCAGCTTTTTTTCAGCATCTCCATCAAACACATCGCGCTTGTATCCATTCGCAACAAATATGTCACGCTGGCCATCGTTGTCAAAATCAGATAACAGGCAAGACCAACTCCATTCCGTTTTGGCCACTCCAGCCATTTGCGATATCTCACTAAAGAAAAGATTACCCTGATTCAAATGAAGCGCATTGTGCATGTATTGCTTGTGCATTCCTCCATTGACGATTGCATAAAATCCTTCACTGTCCATGGAGGGCATTGACACTTTTGATCGTTTGTAATCCTCTGGAAGCATTTCACTGACGAATATATCTTCCATGCCATCGTTATTGATATCTGCAATATCAGTACCCATAGAATACATTGAAATATGATTGGTAGCCTCCTTAATTTTCTCTTTGAAGGTTCCATTCTTTTGATTGATGTACATATAGTCGCCTTCCGCAAAATCATTGGCAACAAAAATATCTATGAACCCATCGTTATTAAGATCCGAAGTGACAACACTTAACGCGTATCCAAAATTATTTACGATACCAGCTTTTATTCCGATGTCTCTGAATTTTCCTTCTTCATTAAGAAACAATTTATCTCTACTTATTGCCGGAGAGAGTTTTTTTTGCCTCACCATTTCTGTTAGCGATAGATCAAAAGAATCGGGCCTGTTTGTAACATATAGATCCAGGTCATTATCATTATCCATGTCAAAGAATGACGCATGGATTGAATATCCTGATTCATCAAGTCCAAATTCCTTCGCTTGCTCTTTAAAAGTGAGATCACCCTGATTGATGAACAACAAATTTTTTCGCTGCTCTACATTATCATGATACCCACCCTTACAGACATATATATCCAAAAGACCGTCTTCATTAATATCAATCATGGTTATGCCGTTGTTCCATTTCCCATTTCCTGCGACCCCAGCCGATTCTGTGATATCCTTAAACTTCAAATTTCCCTGGTTGAGGTACAACTTATTTGGAATCTCATTGCCGGTAAAATAAAGATCAGAAAGTCCATCGTTATTAATATCGCCTATGCCTACTCCCCCTCCATTATATACATAGGCAAACAAATCAAAGTAATTGTTGATGTTTTCATCAACAATATTTGCAAATGTAACGCCACTATGGGATGAAAGTACTCTTTTGAATACTGGAGGTTCTGTCACAACAGAATTACTCTCTACTGGTTTTCTTTCACTGCACGCAGAAAGAATTAGTGATAGAAGAAATAGTTTATTAAGCATTGATAGCCGGGTGAGCTTTAGAACAATCTGCATTCTTCTCCTAATATATTAAACAATAAGACACTTAAGTTTTAAATTCCATTTGGAGGCACCCTTGTATGTTTCAAATACATCTTCCACAC
>JAENVX010000341.1 GCA_016650355.1 Bacteroidia bacterium
GGTTTCGTTGGATTAAAATTATTAAATAAGCGACCTGATGGCCTTCAATGGGGAAAAATCCTCATAATAAGTCCGCTCCCTAATCAAAATCTGTAAATTTGCGGCAGTAATTTTAAAATCAATCAAAACACTTACCTTTTACCGGTGTTTAATTATAGCCTGAACTATATAGCATGCTGATTACTCCTGGAAAAATACTGTCTATAATAGATAGCCCCTCCGACCTAAAAAAACTGGATCAGGCTCAATTAGTACAACTTTGTGAAGAGCTAAGGCATTTTATTATTGATAATGTTTCTGTTTATGGTGGACATTTTGGGGCAAGTCTCGGGGTTGTTGAACTTACCGTTGCCCTTCATTATGTTTTCAACACCCCTTATGATCAAGTTATTTGGGATGTAGGCCATCAGGCGTATGGACATAAAATATTAACAGGCCGTAGGGATAATTTCCATACAAACCGTGTTTACAATGGCATTTCCGGCTTCCCAAAACGAAAAGAAAGCGAATACGATGCGTTTGGAGTTGGTCACTCCTCCACCTCTGTATCTGCTGCGCTTGGAATGGCCGTTGCATCAAAATATTTGGGACTAAATGAGAAGCAGCATGTTGCAGTCATAGGTGATGGTGCGCTAACAGCAGGAATGGCATTTGAAGGCTTGAATCATGCTGGGGTTTCAGATACAAATATCCTGATCATCCTGAATGATAATTGCATGGCTATCGACCCGAATGTGGGTGCATTAAAGGATTATCTTACAGATATCACAACATCCCAAACTTACAACCGATTGAAGGATGACGTTTGGAAATTGCTTGGGAAGCTATCTCATTTTGGAAAGAATGCTCAAGAAATAGTATCCAAAGTTGAGAATGGAATAAAGGCAACCCTGTTAAGCCAAAGCAATCTTTTTGAATCACTTAACTTGCGCTACTTTGGCCCTGTGGATGGCCACGATGTAGACCATCTAGTGGCAGTCCTCAATGATTTAAAGAACATCAAAGGCCCAAAAATTCTTCATTGTGTTACCGTAAAGGGCAGAGGCTATTCACCTGCTGAAAAAGGTAATGCCACAACCTGGCATTCTCCAGGAACATTTGATAAAATCACTGGCGATATACACAAGAAGGTTTATGAGCTTCCTCAGCCACCGAAATATCAAGATGTCTTTGGGCATACTTTGGTGGAGTTGGCGAAACAGAATGATAAAATTGTTGGGATCACGCCTGCTATGCCATCGGGATCTTCAATGAATATAATGATGAAGGAAATGCCTGACCGTGCATTTGATGTTGGGATAGCGGAGCAACATGCGGTTACATTTTCTGCTGGACTTGCAACACAGGGACTTATACCTTTTTGCAATATCTATAGTTCATTTATGCAACGTGCCTACGACCAGGTCATTCATGATGTTTGCATTCAAAATTTGCCCGTTAACTTTTGTTTGGACCGAGCTGGCTTTGCTGGATCTGATGGCCCAACTCATCATGGGGCTTATGATCTGGCATTTTTACGATGTGTTCCAAATATTATTATTTCGGCTCCTATGAATGAATCGGAGCTAAGAAATTTGATGTACACCGCTCAACTTCCACGCAATGAGAAAGCTTTTTCTATTCGGTATCCACGGGGCCAAGGCGTAACACCAAATTGGAGGACACCTTTCGAAGAAATCAAAATTGGAACTGGAAGGATGATGAAAAAGGGGGATGAGTTGGCTATTCTAAGCATAGGCCACATTGGAAATTATGCAGTCGATGTTTGTGAAAAATTTGAAACCCGTGGTATACATATCGCTCACTATGATATGCGGTTTGTAAAACCTCTCGATGAAGAAATGCTTCACGAAGTTCTTGCCCGTTTTAAAAAAGTAATTACACTAGAAGATGGATGTATCCAGGGCGGTTTCGGAAGTGCTATCCTGGAATTTATGGCAGACAATCGTTACTTCAATGAAGTAAAAAGACTTGGTATCCCAGATTCAGTAATTGAGCATGGCGAACAACTTGAACTTCACAAAGAAACAGGAATCGATCCAAGTGGAATAGAGAAGGCTGTGTTGGAGATGCTAGTGCCTGTTGAAAAGGTGCTTATCTAATTAATGAACTCTATTTATCACGAAGAACAAGGCAAGGGACCGGTTCTGGTGTTTCTTCATGGGTTCTGTGAAAACCATGAAATCTGGGATGACTTCATTCCCACATTATCACTTCATTTCAAAGTTATCACCCTTGATTTACCTGGCTTTGGAGAAAGCCCATCATTAAAAACTGCTTTTACAATCAAAGAAGTAAGTCAAGCTGTAATTGCATTTCTTGAATTGTTACATATACAAAAATCGATAATCATTGGTCATTCATTGGGTGGTTATATTGCCTTGGCATTAGCAGAAGAAAGACCAGACTTAGTTGAGGGGTTGTGCCTATTTAATTCTACTGCACTGGCTGATAGTGAAGAAAAAAAATTGAATCGTAACAAAGCGATGGAATTTGTGGTAAGGAATGGTGTTGAACCATTCGTTGATACTTTTGTGCCCGGGCTCTTCGCGCAAAAAGATCAAAAAAATATCCCAAAAGTTAATAGAATAGCTTCCAGCACATCTAAAAACTCACTTTTGGCCTATTTAAAAGCAATGAGCGACAGGCCTGATATGACAAATTTTTTGAAGTCTTTTCAAGCCCCCATCTTATTTATCGCGGGGGAATTAGATTCTTTTATTTCACCTTCCTCTTTGGAAGAACAAGCGAAATTAAGTCAAAAAGGAAGATTAGCAGTGCTTTCTAAAACCGGACATATGGGCATGTTCGAGGAACCTGATAAATCAATCAATCTATTAAAAGATTTTGCTAACACTTGTTTTCAGTCCGCCACTTCCTAATTTTTGGTTTTTCAGTAAAAACTATACTAAATTGTAGTCAATTAATTAATATTTGAAACACTGAGTTTTATTATATTTGTTAACCCTAATTAAATTAAAACGATAAACAGATAGCATCATGAATGAAGCTTTACCCACCTACGATTATTGGAATAACCTTGCTGCCGAGCTTGCCCTAGTTTTTTGGGCAATAGGGGTTTTGGTTGCCCTGGTCTATTTTGTGAGACTATCAGCCATACAAGATAACAAGACCAAATACGATTTCATTAATAAAAATGAGATCAACTTCCTTTGGATCGCATCAATTATTCTAATTATCGGATGCGGTTTTTATGCCAACTCAAACATAATTGAACTAAATACGCTGTGGATTTTCGTTCGCGTATTTACAACAGGCTCAATGGGAATGATTGTTGCGTTGATCATTCAGAATCTGTTAAAGTTCTATTATCCATTCTTCATTGAAAAACGCTTGAAAGTATTACGTTACAAGCCAAGAATTTCGCCTAAGACGGGTAAACATATGAAACTATTAAGTGAGCAGGAAGAAGATGCTTATTTAGATGAAGGTATGCAGGCTGAAGA
>JAENVX010000342.1 GCA_016650355.1 Bacteroidia bacterium
GAGACTACTTCAACGGTTGCGTTGTAAATAACTTTTAGTAGTTCATTGCCTTTCACGCCATGATGCTCTGGCATTTCTAAATGACGGATAATATTTTCTACAAAAACAATTCCTACATCTACCATCACACCAATAGCGATCGCTATGCCGGACAGCGCTACCACATTCGCATCCACTCCTGTATAGCGCATGAGAATAAAGGTCATGAGTACACCCACAGGTAGCAAACTAGAAATGATTATTGACGCGCGCATGTTGAACAACAAGATCAACACCACGATGATACTAATCAGCACTTCATGCGAAAGCGCAGTCTCCAATGTGCCAATGGTTTCGTGGATCAGTTGGGTGCGGTCGTAAAACGGAACAATGGTGAGCTGACTTTCAACTCCATTGGCCAAGGTCTTTTTAGGCAAACCAGGAGCTATTTCTTTTATTTTATCCTTCACACTATTGATTACATGAAGAGGGTTGGAGCCATACCTCGCCACGATTACTCCACCCACGACTTCTGCTCCACCTTTGTCAAGAACGCCTCTTCTTACAGCAGGCCCTAATGACACAACAGCAACATCTTTTATTCGGATGGGCACATTATTCTGCACGGCCACTACTGCCTTTTCAATGTCTTCTACATTTTTAACATAACCGAGACCCCTTACTAAATATTCAGCCTGGTTAATTTCAATCGTTTCGGCCCCAACATCTCTGTTCGATTTTTGGACCGCTTCCATCACATTGGAAAGTGGAATATTGTAAGCTTTGAGCGCATCAGGATTTACATCGATTTGATATTCCTTTACAAAGCCACCAATAGAGGCTACTTCTGAAACTCCTTCGGTCGCATTTAATCCATACTTTACATAAAAATCTTGAACAGTTCTTATTTCGTGCAAGTCCCAACCACCTGTAGCTACGCCATCTTTGTCCAAGCCTTCAATCGTGTACCAGTATACCTGTCCCAGTGCGGTAGCATCTGGTCCAAGAGTAGGTTGTACGCCATCGGGTAACAACCCAGAAGGCAACGAGTTAAGTTTTTCTAATATTCGTGAGCGGGACCAGTAAAACTCTATCGACTCATCGAAGATGATGTTGATCATTGAAAATCCGAAAATGGAAGAACTTCGGATAGACTTTACTCCGGGAATACCTAATATGAAGGTGGTTAATGGATAAGAGATTTGATCTTCAATATCCTGGGGTGATCGTCCAGGCCAATCTGTAAAAACGATTTGTTGATTCTCTCCAATATCAGGTATTGCATCAACAGGAACCGGGTCAGAAGGCAATACGCCTACCTTCCACCCAAACGGAGAGGTAACTATACCCCATGCAATGATAGTGATGAGTATGAGTACGGTTATCAGCCTGTTCTCGAGAAAGTATCTTATTGTTGTTTTTAACATAGATCAATTTGTTGAATAAATTAAGCATAGCTTAAACTTCACTTATCGTTTTTGGAAAGTGATTGGCTCATTCAATAAATTGATCAGATAAGAAAAGACTGAATAAGGACAGTTACGTCATATTCAATCGAAGGTGGTTTGTAGTGAGCTATCGCTACAGAAGTGATAGAGGTATCAAATTCAAAGATTGAGTACAGAACCGGAAGAATAACAGCAATCAGGTTGAATGAAGGTACTATTTCACTAGCTGTTTTTACTTCAGCATTAGTTTCGTTTCCTTTCAGTATCACGCTTTCTTCTTCGCAACAACCATTGCTCTTTGCATGATCCATTGGGCCATTGAACATTGTCTTAGGTTTTTCCATTTTGCACGCCTTTGCCTTGACGTAAAGAGCGATCGACTGAACATTACCTCCGCATACGTGCAAATTAACGGTGACTCCAACGGAGGCGATAAGCACAAGACTTGCCATGAACACGGACGCTATGGAACGAATGAAACTCATTGAGTGGTACAAACTTACAAAACTTTTAAGATATACGGATTTTGGCACAGTTTAGTTCGTCATGAACCCTTGAGTTCCATGTACCTCGTAGAGGATTATTGTCCAATTAAGACAAATGGTGCCCAATAGTATGGGGCAGCATATTTGCCTTCGGTGATCATTTTTACTTTGGCTTGCTGAAGGGTAGAACTGAAACTCTGGTTTGGATTCTTAAG
This sequence comes from Bacteroidia bacterium, assembly GCA_016650355.1. Classification (GTDB taxonomy): domain Bacteria; phylum Bacteroidota; class Bacteroidia; order Cytophagales; family Cyclobacteriaceae; genus ELB16-189. The sequence goes on from JAENVX010000342.1 coordinate 2,128, forward strand.
ATGAATAGAATAAAAATCTGTCATTAGCTGCGAGGTTGATTCATCTGCTACACTCCAGTACGACACGATAATATTTTTTGCGCCCGCGTAGACCAACGCTCTTGAAAGGCCTATGACTCCTTCACCTTTTGAAAATTTACCAAGTCCAGTTTGACAGGCAGATAGCACGGCAAGGTTCGCATTGAGATCCAGGTTATAGATTTCACCAGCAAAAAGATTGCCGTCCTCCGTATTGCTTTTGTTCAAGAAGATTCTTGAAAGTTCTGGGTCTACTTCGTCTACAATCCCATGTGTGGCAAAATGCAAGTAATTGTATTTAGCTAATACCCCAGACTTGATGAGTGATTCGGTGGCATCAGAAAATGTGGCTACCGAAGCACTACTTGCGAACAGCTTCGAAATTGTGTTTACTTCTGCTTCTGTGCCGGGCAGTTCATTCAGATCATCATTCACTGGAAATTTTACGGGGGCACATAGAAAAATAGATGGGGAGGCAGTGTTATTTGATTTGGACTTCTGTGCTAACAAACCGACAGAGAATTCATAACTGATGGCAAAGCGTTTAACCAAAAAGGGTATAGATTTAAAGTCTTCCACTTTTATTTTTTTACTAACCAATGTCTCAAATGGAAGGGTTCCCAATCTTCCGGTTGGAATAACGACTATCTCTTCGATCGCACCAGATAAATGTGGAATTAGTAATTGAGAAAGTGGCGTTGCAGATTGTTTGTAGACGTGAAGATCGTTATAGAAAAGACTATTATTTAGTCCCTTTGTGTATCGATCAAATTCTTCTGGTAAAGTAAAATTCTTGATCTTGAAATTCTTTTTGGTGACAATGAAAATGTATAAGCGTTTATCTTTGTCAGCAATAAAATAGCTAAGTAAAGCTGTCTTTGAATCAAGCTGATTTTGTAAATCCGCTATCGAAGGTGATGTATTGTTAAATTTTAGATTAAAATAATTCGGATAATCATGTTCAAGTCGCCTGATAAAAGCGCTATACTTTCCATCAAGGTTGAAGAGTGAGTTTCGAATTTTTTGTTCCTCTTCCTTGGTGTTTTTTTGGACCAGCTTCTGGTTAAGCATGGCAACTTGTGATTTTAGATTTTTCTCTTCATCCAGCAAGTCAGTTGGTATTCCAGCAAATGATTTCGCTTCGGAGTCCGCAATTGATTCCTGCAATACAGCAGATTTACTTTTTTCTGCAAAATAGAAAGAGGCCTCTGCATAATATTTTGGATGTAAAACCATTTCGCTTATGGTATGCGCCACCCGCACACCGTCTTCATAGACTTCATTTGAGAGTTCGCCTAGTGCCAACTTATCACTTTCAGCTGTACTGTGTTGCCGGATATCATCAATCAGCGAATCGCATGAATAAAGTGAGGAGAGTGCAAGTTTAAGATCCGCAAGCTTTAATGTCTTACCAAAGTATTTGCTTTCGAGGGCTTGCGCCTTGTATTGCAATGAATATAATAGAACTTTGGCATTATAATAATCCGCAACGGAGGGATTTCTGATTATATCCAAGCTTTCGAAATGTGGTGAGTTGGCTATAATTGCCTGTTGATAATTTGAAAGTGCCTGGTCAAAATTATTTTCTTTTAACCTGCAATTACCAATTTGATTAAGTGTTTGTGAGATATCTGAATGCTTGGATCCGTATGATTTTTTAAAAATACTTAATGCCTTTTCAAAGTACTCAAGTGCAACCTTGTGATCTCCCATTTCATTATACGTGCTACCCAAATAAGATAAAACCAATGCTTCACTTGGATGGCCATTTGGATATATTTTCCTCCAAATAGAAAGCGCGGTTTCAAAATTGTTTATAGCATCACCGTATAAGTTTAACTTAAGATATCCGAACCCAATATTTGTACTTGCGATTGCTATTTTAGGATGATCTATTCCGTGCAGTTTTTCATAAATAGGTAGAGCCATTTCAAAATATTCTAACGCTTTGTCTGCATCCATCTGACTATACACCAGACCGAGGTCATTATAGGAAGCAGCAACTTCTTCAGATTGATTACCAAAAATGTTAAGTCGGATTTGTAGCGCTATGTTTTGGTTACTTTCTGCCTGCTTGTATTTGCCAGTACTGTTGTACGCTAATCCCAGCGTAGAAAGGCACCTCGCGCCTTCTTTTGTTTCAAGGCTATTTGATTCCTGAAACTTAGCCTGGGC
>JAENVX010000343.1 GCA_016650355.1 Bacteroidia bacterium
AAGGAAAGTTCTCGAGCAGCAATCGCGGAGAAGGTTTGCGTAAAATTCTCGTTACTAGTCAGTATTTTATTGCGGCCATTTTAATTTCCAGTTTGATTTTAATTTATCAGCAAACCAATTTTATCAAAAACAGAGACATTGGATTTATCAAAGACAATCTTATTAGCATACAAATACCTCGCGATAGCAGTGTTAATAATCATCTTTCACCTTTCATTGATGCACTGAAATCACAGTCTAACGTAACCTCTGTATCTCTAGCTGTAATCGGTAAATAGCAATGCACCACTTTTGGCAATCAGGAATGCACCAAAAATGGCAACAAGAGTGCACCATTAAAAACGACATTCGAGGGATCAATAAACCCACGGATGATGAACGCACACTTAGCCAAATTTCTGATGTACTACGAGATTCACCGCCTTAAACGGGAAGACCATTCGGTAAGAAAAATAACAGAGCTTTTAGGTCTTAATCGCAGGACCATCGGGAAGTATCTTTCGATGAGTGAAAAGGAGTATGAATGCTACCTTCTCAAAGGATCTGATCGGAAGAAAGAGCTCCTGCCTTACGAGCTTTTCGTCAAAGAAAGACTTCAGCTTTATCCGGATACGTCATCAGCCCAGATGCACGACTGGCTCAAAGAGCATCACACTGATCTTCCGGCACTGAACGCCAAGACGATTTTTAATTTTGTTCACTGGGTACGGGATAAATATAATATTCCAAAGTTGCCAGAACAACGTCAGCACAGCGTAGTAGAAGAGCTTTCTTATGGAAAGCAAGCTCAGGTAGATTTCGGAGAATATAATCTGAGAAGCTCATCCGGTGTCCGGGTTAAAGTATTCTTCTTCACCTTTGTACTAGCACGTTCACGTTACAAATACATCTGGTTCACGGATCATTACTTTACCAGTGAGCTGGCTATTCAGGCACATGAGCAAGCCTTCGCTTACATAGGTGGAGTTACTGATGAGATTGTCTATGATCAGGATAAAGTATTTATCGTAAGTGAAAACAGTGGGGACATCATTCTCACCGATGTGTTTCGGAGCTATACACGCACGCAATCTTTTAAACTTTACTTCTGCCGTAAATCCGATCCTCAAAGCAAAGGTAAGGTTGAAAACCTGGTGAAGTATGTCAAGCAAAATTTTCTTTACAATCGTACTTACTACAACATCGAAACACTCAATGACGATGTCATGGGATGGCTCGGTCGTACAGCCAACGCACTGCCACATAGTTTTACCAGGAAGGAACCACATTCGGAGTGGGTTATTGAACAAGCCTTTTTAAAACCGTATGTAGCGCAGCATGTCGCAATCAAACCCATTGCCTACACGGTACGAAAGGATAATACCATATCCTGGAAAAGCAATCTGTACTCTCTTCCGTTGGGAACCTATACTGGAAGAGGGGCGCAGGTCACCGTACAAAGGCAACAAGAAGATCTGGTGATCTTCCATGTGCAGGGCCATGAATTATGCCGACATAAAATTGCCTTCGGCAGAGGCCTTAAAATCATCAATACAGATCACAAACGTGATAAATCAACGGGCATTGATGAGATGATACATCAGCTTTGTGCCTTGTTGGAGGATCCGAAATCCGGAAAAGCCTGGCTCTCCTCGCTACGAAATGCCAAGCCACGATATGTCAGGGATCAGCTTTTAGCAATTCGGAAAGTCATGGAAGCAAGTCCCGCACTATTGATCACAAAAACAATAAAATATTGTCTGGACAACAACATTACCAGTGCAATGGATTTTAAAGCGATCGTCGCCCAGCAGCAACAAAGGCCAGTGGTCCAGGAGAAAATTATTCCCTTAAATCCTTTATCGGGAATACGACCCCAAATAAAAGAACCAGAGAAAAGTTCTATACAGGATTATCAGGATCTCATTAAAAAATCAACCAATCTATAAAACAACAAACCTGCAAACCAAAAAAAGAAAATGGATAAAAAACAACAAATCAAACAGTATTGCCAGCAGTTTAAAATTACCGGTATCAGTAAGCAGGTAGAAGAACTCATTGCAACAGCGGAAAAGAACAGCACGGGTTTTCTGGATTTCACCCTTACCATGTTTAAAGCAGAAGCTGATCATCGGCATGACAATGAACTGCAGCGACGGATCAAAACGGCCGCACTGCCCGTGGGAAGTGATCTGAATGCGTACGACCACACCGTGGAGAATGGCTTGCCTAAGACACGACTCAATCAGCTGCGCGAGCTCAACTGGTTGGATCAGATTTATAACATCATGCTGATGGGACCATCGGGAACAGGCAAAACTTTTTTGGCCGCCGGACTCTGCGCCGATGCACTGGAAAAAGGATACAAAGCTTACTTCAGAACGATGGAAGAACTCATGACAATGCTGAAGTTAAAAGATATCACCAAGACTCACATGACTGAATACAAGCGCCTATCTAAAGCAAACCTGATTGTCATCGATGACATTATGTTGTTCCCGGTGGAGAAATTCCAGGCCGTTATTTTTTTCAATTTTATTAATCAAATTTATGAGTCCACTTCCTTCGTCATCACTACCAATAAAATGCCTGCTGACTGGGCAAAAGTGCTGGACGATGAGGTGCTGGCAACGGCTCTTTTAGATCGGTTATTGTATCGTTGTGAGATCATTAACCTGACCGGAAAAAGTTACCGCCTTAGCAATCGCAAAACAATTTTTGAATCTTGAAAATTTATCACCTTTATTTGCTCATCAGTTGAGCATTCTTGTTGCCGAAATTGGTGCACTCCTAATTGCCATTTTTGGTGCATTGTTCCTTACCGACTACACCATTAATCCCTTTTTTCTTGGGCAAGTAGTAGATATGAATATATATCAGGGGTAGAAAGAAGGCACTAAGTAATATCATAGATGCTAATCTGCCGAAGGCCACCGAGATCCCACAAATTAACAATAGAAACAATAGATATTTACCAACCCTCCGAATTTTTGGAGTCTGTTCTTCAAAGTGTCCCATGGTCATATTACCTATTGCGAATATGATGCTTACGACGGCTATTTCAAACCACAACGATTCGGTTGACCACATATCCTTTTTGGTTTTAGTTTTTTACGATGCTATGCCTGAACTTCTTAAGTCCAAACCAAGAATAAACAAGATATTTCAAGTGCAGTTATTGATATCAGTCCTAAACATAGACTGATTTTAAAATAATATCTTTAAATCATCCCTTTAGCTCTGCTCAATG
>JAENVX010000344.1 GCA_016650355.1 Bacteroidia bacterium
ATAATTCAGGAGCGGTTGGAGCGGGAATTTGACATGACGGTGATCACAACAGTTCCGTCAGTTCAATTCAAAGCCACGCTTACAGACGGCAAGATGATTGAAATAAATGCACCTTCTGAAATGCCGGATTCCACGCGCATGCGATTTATTGAAGAGCCTTATATAACGGCACAGATTATTTCTAAATCAGAATTCATTGGGCCCATTATAAGCTTGTGCATGGATAAACGCGGTGTGATCAAGAACCAGGTTTATCTTACTTCTGATCGTGTTGAGCTAGGTTTTGAGATGCCACTTTCAGAAATTGTGTTTGACTTCTTTGACAAACTAAAGACAATTTCAAAAGGTTACGCTTCTTTGGACTATCACCTGATTGGTTTCCGCGAAAGCGATATGGTGAAACTGGACGTAATGCTTAATGGCGACAAAATTGATGCGCTATCCGCGATTGTTCACAGAACGAAATCTCATGATTGGGGCAGACGACTTTGTGAAAAATTGAAGGAATTGATTCCTCGCCAACAATTTGAAATTGCTATACAGGCTGCGATTGGGCAAAAAATAGTTTCTCGCGAAACGGTGAAGGCGTTGCGCAAAAACGTTTTGGAAAAATGCTATGGTGGTGATATATCGCGTAAACGCAAGCTGTTGGAGAAACAAAAGAAAGGTAAGAAGCGAATGAGACAGGTTGGGAATGTTGAAATTCCACAGGAAGCATTTATGGCTGTATTAAAGATTGATTAGACCAACATAATAAACTTTGATTGACCAAGGATGACAGAAACGCAAACCTATACGCTTATTGATGGTCGTAAGATTTCATCCGAAATCAAGGGTGAGATTTTAGCTAAAGTTGCTGAGCGAAAAAGCTTGGGTAAAAAAATTCCTCACCTGGCAATTATTTTGGTTGGTGATGATGGGGCCAGCCAAACATATGTTGATCACAAGGTAAAAGCGTGCAAAGAAGTTGGCTATCACTATACCATGATGCGTTTTGCGGATACCATTAGTGAAGAGAAGTTGATGAAGCACATCGACCAAGTGAATAAGGATGAAGATGTTGATGGTTTTATTGTGCAGCTTCCTCTTCCACTGCATATTTCTGTAGAACACATTACGGAAAAGATAAGGTCTGATAAGGATGTGGACGGATTTACCAATCATAATTTTGGTAGCATTATCTCCCGGAATCCGCTCATCATGCCCGCAACTCCATTTGGTGTGATGGAATTGTTGAGACGGTATTCGATTGAAACAGAAGGAAAAAATTGTGTAATCGTTGGAGCAAGCCGCTTAGTGGGTGCACCACTTAGCATGATGTTAGTAGAGCAAGGCCATGCAACAGTGACTATTTGTAGTAAGTACACCAAGAATCTATCTTCAATAACTCGTTTAGCTGACATTTTAGTTGTTGCGGTAGGAAAACCAGGTTTAATTTCTGCTGACATGGTAAAGGAGGGCGCGGTAGTCATCGATGTAGGCACCACGCGTGTTGAAGGCACTCAATTTAAGAATGGATTTGCTTTAAAGGGAGATGTTGATTTCAAGGGAGTTGCTCCAAAAACTTCGTTCATAACACCCGTCCCGGGTGGCGTTGGCCCAATGACCATTGCATCCCTTTTATTGAATACTCTTCGGGCAACAGAAAACCGGAATCCTTGATTTAATTCGAGGTTCAAAATTCGAATTATTTAGTAGAACATGACCATCCCATCAAATCTTGAATCTGGAACTAGTAGCCTGAAACTCCCGCTGATGGAGGATTTCTACACCATTCAAGGTGAAGGATATTATCAAGGAAGCCCTGCTTACTTTATTCGTCTTGGAGGTTGCGATGTTGGCTGTGTATGGTGCGATGTCAAAGAATCCTGGGATGCTTCGGCACATCCTGAAGTTGAGATTTCAACAATCGTTAGTAGGGCTAAATCTAGTGGAGCCAAAATTGTAGTAGTGACGGGTGGTGAACCAGCCATGTATGAACTTTCAGAACTCACATCAGCATTGAAGAAAGAAGGACTGCTTACAAATATTGAAACGTCTGGTGCCTATCCCATAACAGGTGAATGGAATTGGATATGCTTCTCCCCTAAAAAATTTAAAGTTCCTGATCCATCTGTATACGAGAAGGCAGATGAACTAAAAGTAATTATATACAATAAAAGTGATTTTGATTGGGCAGAAGAGTTTGCCAGTAAAGTTAGAGCCGATTGTGAATTGTTTCTCCAACCGGAGTGGACCAAAGAGAAAGAAATGATTCCGCTTATCATAAACTATGTAAAGAAGCGGACCAAATGGAGAATTTCACTCCAGGTTCATAAGTATATGGATATACCATAGAGAGACTTCTTACGTTCAAGTGGTATCAGCCCTCAATTGGTTTTAAGATTCTCGTATAAATTTTTCTTATAAATTCTTATAAAATATGGTGAAAAAAAGTTTGTTCATATTATTTATTGTTTTTTTCTGGTCAACATTTAGCGAAGCACAGATACCATTATCAACAAAAAATAAGAAAGCAATTGCATTGTACACAGAGGCGGATAATTACCGTGTCAGAGGTCAATTCAATCAGGCTATTTCACTTCTTCAACAAGCAATAGAGAAGGACAGAGGTTTTACCGAAGCTTATTTTCGTTTGGGTTTAACCTATAAAATGATGCGTGATTTGGATAGATCAACAAAAAGTTTTGAAGCTGGCTTATACCTTACTGCAGATCAACGAAAACAAAAGGGATATTTTTATGAACTCGGAGAGAACTATTTGCAAAACGGTATTTATGAAAAAGCCCGAGACTTTCTAACAAGGTATCTTGATTCGGAAATGTTGAATAAACAAAAAATAGATCAGGCTACTTTTTGGAAGCGTACAGCGGATTATGCTATTAAAAACAGGAGAAATATTTCTGGTTTTGTACCGCGCCCACTTAGTGATACCGTGAATTGTTTTTCAATGCAGTATTTTCCGGTGTTAACTGCCGATGAGCAGGAATTAATCTTTACGCGAAGGCTGGGGGCTAGCAATGATGACGATGAAGATTTAGTAATATCTAAAAAAGATTCCCTGGGGAACTGGCAAAAGCCGGAATCCATATCGCCCAATGTAAATTCTGAATTTAACGAGGGTACATGTACCATCTCAGCAGATGGAAGACAATTAATTTTTACTTCATGTCTTGGGCGAAAGGGTTTTGGGAATTGTGATCTCTTTCAAAGTTTAAGAGTAGGCACTACCTGGTCAGAGCCGTTGAACATGGGCCCTCAAATAAATTCTGCAGCCTGGGAATCACAGCCTTCACTATCAGCTGATGGTAGGGTATTGTATTTTTTGTCGGATCGAAAGGGTGGTTTGGGAAGTCGCGATATTTATGTGTCATACCAAATTGAGCCTAATAAGTGGACAAAGGCTGAAAACCTGGGGCCAAAAATTAATACTCCTTATGACGAGATATCACCGTTCATCCATGTTAACGGGCGAACTTTATTTTTTGCTGCCAACGGAAGACTTGGTTTTGGTGGGTATGATTTATACAGGAGCGAAAGAGAAAACGGAGAATGGCAAGAACCCGTCAACTTTGGATATCCTGTTAATAATCATGAAGATCAATTTTCACTTTTTATTACTGCAGATGGTAAGAGAGGATTTTATTCTCATGAGGAAGGAGCCACGAATACTTCAGGTAAAATATATGAGATCACCGTCCCGGATGACCTTCAGATCAAATTCAGAAGCAATTATGTGAAGGGAAAAGTGAAAGACAGAAAGACTGGTGAACTGTTAAATGCGCGAATTGAATTGTACGATGTGGTAAAGAATGAATTAATATCTACCGTGGAATCAGACTCGCTTACAGGCAAATACCTGATGGTACTTACACAGGGCTCGGAGTATGGACTTTTTGTTAGTAAGAAGGACTACGTCTTCCAAAGCTTAAACTTCAACTACGAAAGTGATATAAACATTGAACCGGTTGTAGTGGATGTATTGATGGATAAAGTTACAGTAGGGGCATCCACAATTCTAAAAAATATTTTTTTTGAATTTGATAAATATGATTTGCAAGATAAATCGCTTACCGAACTAGAGAAGATGGTTAGGTTCTTAACAGAAAACCCTCAGATGAGAGTTGAAATTGGAGGTCATACTGATAATGACGGTACGCCAGCTTACAACATAAAGCTATCTCAAAACAGGGCGCAATCCGTAGCCAATTATTTGACCGAACATGGCATTGATGTAAAGAGAATCAGCCAAAAAGGATACGGGGCTGATCGTCCAATAAAGCCCAACGATTCAGAAGAAAACAAACAGGCGAACAGGCGGATTGAATTTAAGATTCTGAAATAGCGAGTCGAGAAATCTAGAAATATTTCAAATCATTGTTTAAATAATTCTGCACATAATCAGTAGCACCTTCCTCTAGTGAATGGAATGGTTTTGTGTAACCAATGCTTTTAAGTTTCACCATATTAGCTTCTGTAAAGTATTGGTATTTGTCGCGAATATCAATTGGGGTATCGATAAATTCAATAATGACTTTTTTATCTAAGGCTTTAAAAACTGCTTTTGTTAAATCAATAAAAGTTCGTGCTTTGCCGGAACCCAAATTGAAAATTCCTGAATTTTTTCGATGGTGTAGCAGGAAGAAACAAACATCCAATATATCCTTAACGTATACAAAATCCCGCAACTGCTCACCGTCTTTATATTCAGGATTGTGAGATCGGAACAACTTCATTTTGTTTGTTGAGGTGATTTGAGAGTAAGCATGCCAGATTACGGATGCCATTCTTCCTTTGTGATATTCATTAGGACCATAGACGTTAAAGAATTTCAACCCGGCCCAGAAAAATGGTTTTTCTGTTTGTGCCAGTGCCCACACATCAAAATCCTGCTTTGATTGTCCATAAGGATTAAGTGGTTTTAATTGTGGGATGGTTGCCTCATTATCATCATATCCAATTTCGCCTAATCCATAAGTTGCAGCAGAAGAAGCATATACAAATGGAATTTGAAATTGAATACACCTTAACCAGATATCTTTTGAGTATTGGGTATTCAATCGGTCGAAAAGTGTAACATCCATTTCCGAGGTGTCAGTTCTTGCCCCGATGTGAAAAATAGATTCTACTAATTCGAAGTTCTTATCAAGCCACAGCATGAAAAGATCACGGTCTACTTTCTCCTGTATCTTTGCGCCTTCAAGGTTTTTGTTTTTCGCTAGCTGATCAAACTTATCGACAGCGATAATGGCGTTAAAGTTTTCTGAGTTTAATTTTTTGACTAAACAACTTCCAATAAACCCAGCTGCTCCGGTAACAACGATCATATCTACTTATTTTATTGCAATTTATGACTTTTAATTACAGCCATAGAAAATCAATTTCACTAGGTTGTCAAGACTGTCTTATATTTGTCCTTCAAAATAATTTATGACCGTTCACGTCAGCAGGAAGGAACATTTTAACGCAGCCCACAAGTTGTATAATGCTGCTTGGAGTAAGGAAAAGAATGTAGAAATTTTCGGGCCTTGCGCCAATGAGAACTGGCATGGCCATAATTTTGATTTGATTGTCACCGTGAAAGGCGAACCAGATCCTGATACAGGATTTGTAATTGATCTTAAAATGCTCAGCTGCCTTATTCGTGCAGAAGTAATTGAAAAATTAGATCATAAAAACCTCAACATAGATGTTGACTTCATGAAGGGTAAATTGGCGAGTTGTGAAAATCTCAGTGTTGAAATATGGAAGATTCTTTCACCCAAGATTCGTGGTATCAGTAAGTTTGGAAAGCTACATTCCCTTCGTTTATACGAAACCCCTAGAAACTATGTTGAATACTTCGGGGAGTAAGTATTATGAGATACTGACCGCTTAACATCAGACATTTGATATGAAGTATTACATCATAGCTGGAGAACGCTCTGGCGATTTGCATGGTAGCAATCTTATTAAAGCCCTGAAGAAGAATGATCCGAATGCAATTCTTCGTGGCTTTGGAGGAGATTACATGCAGAATGCCGGAATGGAATTGGTTGTTCATTATTCCAGACTCGCGTTTATGGGTTTTGTGACAGTGATCGCAAACATCTTCAAAATTTCAGAGCTATTAAAGGCTTGTAAGAGTGACATCTTAGCGTATAAACCAGATGTTATTATTCTCATTGACTATGCCGGATTCAATATGCGGATTGCAAAGTTTGCGAAGGCTAAAGGGCTACGTGTTTTTTACTATATATCACCAAAGGTGTGGGCATGGAATACCGGAAGGGCGTGGAAACTTAAAGCCAATGTTGATCGGATGTTTTGCATCCTCCCATTTGAGAAAGATTTTTATAAGGGTTTTGATTGGGATGTTGATTATGTTGGGAGTCCTGTGTTGGATGCAGTTAAAGCATTCCACCTTGATCCAGATTTTTTAGGTAATAATTCACTCTTAACGGAAAATAAAATTGTTGCACTTCTGCCAGGTAGTCGTAAAATAGAATTGCAGCGTATGCTACCTGTGATGGCTGAGGTGGTTAACATGAACCCTGAATATCAGTTTGTGGTGGCTGCAGTTAAAGCACTTCCAGATGAGCTTTATGCTCCACTGCGTTCAATTCCTTCGGTGAAATTCATTTATGATGCAACATATGATTTATTATCGTATGCTGATGCTGCCATTGTAACTTCTGGCACGGCAACTTTGGAGACAAGTCTGTTCAAAGTCCCTCAGGCAGTAATTTATCGGGCAAGTTCAATTGAGTATTTTTTGGGTATTCGTTTTGTAAAAGTCAAATTCATATCACTTGTAAATTTGATTGCCAACCGATTGGTGATAAAAGAGTTTCTTCAGCACACGATGACTCCGGTTAATATAAATGCTGAGCTAAAAAAAATATTAGAGGATGAGTCTTATCGAAAGCAAATGCTTTCAGGTTATGAGGAAGTATATAAGATTTTGGATACTGGCTCAGCTTCAGAAAACGCGGGTAGATTAATTGTGCAATACCTTACTCAAGAAGACAGGGTGCCTGAGCGAGCCTAGGCAACTTTCAACTTGCTATACTGTGACTTATTGAATTTCTCCTCCGCGTAAGTTCGGTTGATTATCAGCCTATCGGTCGTTTTTTCAGAAGGTAAATCAAACATGGCGTCAGTGATTATCGCTTCGCATATAGAGCGCAAACCACGGGCACCTAATTTGTAGCTCATCGCTTTTTCAACAATAAAGTCGATGGCGCCTTCTTTAAATTCAACTTCAATGCTCTCCATTTCAAACAATTTTTTATACTGCTTGACCAAAGCATTTTTTGGTTCCGTCAAAATTTTCGTTAGCGCAACACGATCCAATGGGTTTAAGAAAGCAACTACCGGCAATCGGCCGATTAATTCAGGAATCAATCCAAAGCTTTTCAAATCCTGAGCGGATACAAACTGGAGGAGGTTGTCCTTGTCAATTTCTCCAGGTTGTAAACTGTTGGCGGTGGCAACAAAACCAAGAGGCTGCGTATTCAATCTTCGTGCGATAAATCGCGTGATGCCCTCAAAGGCCCCACCACATATAAATAAAATGTTCTCAGTATTTACGGTGATCATTTTTTGATCGGGATGTTTCCTTCCACCTTGAGGTGGTACGTTTACTGCTGTTCCCTCCAAAAGTTTTAGAAGAGCTTGCTGAACTCCTTCACCACTTACATCCCGCGTAATTGAGGGGTTGTCTGATTTACGGGCAATTTTATCAATCTCGTCAATATATACGATGCCCCTTTCAGCAGCTTCCACATTATAATCGGCAGCTTGCAACAGTCTAGTCAAAATACTTTCAACGTCTTCGCCAACATAACCGGCTTCTGTGAGTACGGTTGCATCTGCAATGCAAAACGGAACTTGAAGCAACTTAGCAAGAGTCTTCGCCAGATAGGTTTTACCTGTTCCGGTTTCACCAACCATAATAATGTTTGATTTTTCGATGGTTACATCACTCTCCAATTTTTTCTGCATGAGGCGCTTGTAGTGATTGTAGACCGCGACTGACATAATCTTTTTCGCGTCATCCTGGCCGATTACGTATTCATCGAGGAACTTCTTGATCTCCCTTGGTTTGATTAGCTTAAAATTTGGCAGATTACCAGCCTCAACTTTATTCTTCTTTTCCTCCAGAAGAATAGTGCTGGCTTGGGTTACGCATTTATCACAGATATGCGCATGTATTCCTGAGATCATCAGGTCGACATCTTTTTTGTTTCTTCCGCAAAACGAACACGTAACTTCAGCCATTTTTATAGTTGGTTAGTCAATCTACATTTTAGCCAATTGCAAAGGTACCATTTTTCTGATTATCGCATTAGTGCCAGCGTTATCATTAAACAGGTATTGACGAATTAGCTACTCGATCATTTTTTTATCCTTTCCAAAACCTCGTCAATTAGGCCGTATTCTTTAGCGTCAGAAGAACGCATCCAATAGTCTCGATCAGAATCTTTTTCAATTTTTTCATAGGTCTGTCCACTGTGTTTCGAAATAATGTTGTACAAATCTCTTTTCAATTCAAGCGTTTGTTTCATTGATATTTCCATGTCGGAAGAAGTTCCTTGCATGCCGGCTGAAGGCTGATGAATCATAATTCTTGAATGTGGCAAGCCTGATCTTTTCTTAGTTGCTCCTGCTGCTAGAAGCACAGCCCCCATGGATGCAGCCAAGCCTATGCAAACGGTGGCAACATCTGGATTTATATACTGCATGGTATCGTAAATACCTAATCCTGCGTAAACAGAGCCACCAGGACTATTGATGTACATAATTATATCTTTTTTCGGATCGGAAGATTCAAGGAAAAGTAATTGAGCGATTAGTAAATTAGCAATCTGATCATCGATTCCCATTCCAAGGAAAATAATGCGGTCAGAAATAAGGCGGGTAAAAACATCAATTGCGCGAAAATTGCCGGGCCGTTCTTCGATAACATATTGTGTCATATTCTCTACCTTTTGGGCATAGCTATCGATGGTGTTTCCACTCATACCCATGTGGTGTACAGCATACTTTCTGAATTCGTTGTTGTGGTTCATATTCCTATTTTTTTTGTTTCTCCGTGTATTTAGTCGGTAAGCGATTGTTTTTATTGTTATTCCAATTTCAATGTTACTAAAGGAACCGACAATAAAAAAGCCCTCATCCTATTGATGAGAGCTCTTTTTAAACGGTTTGCGATGGTAGAAGGTTCAGTTTTAGTTGCTTAATGATTATGTTCAGCAGCTACCTTTTTAAACTCATCTAAACTTACTTTCTTTTGGCTAACAGTTATCGTTTCTCGAATTGCTTTCATGATCTTTTCCGAGCGCAGTTGGTTGTAAAGGTTCATAAAGTTTTTTCCATCCTGGCCAGAAAGATAATTGTCAGCAATACCTTCCATTTTATCTCCTAGCTGTTCTGCAAAAGCCTGCCCGCCAAATTGTTGCAATATCATCTCTTTTGCTTTGGCCTTAACTTCTGCAGCTTCTACAGTTAACTTCAAGTCTTCGGCAATTTTATTTTTCACCAAATCCCACTTTAGAGATTCTTTGTATTGATTGAATTCTTTTTCAAGAATATCATCCGTCACTTTCCCTTCACTTGTAGCCTTTAACCATAATTTCAAAAAGTTATCGGGCATATTTATTTTGGTGTGATCGACAAAGTGGTGCTGGATTTCATGATCAAGTAAATGATCCGTTTCGCGCTTGTAATTTTCAGCGATGGTCTCATTAACCTTTGCGATAAATTCCTCCTCGGTTTTCACGACATCTTTTCCAAACACTTTGTCAAAAAGCTCCGTATTTATTTGGGCTGACTCGGTGCGGCTTATAGTAGTAATCTTAGAGGTAAATTTTCCAGATGCAGTTTTGGCTTCATCTGCGGAAACATTGATAGCTTGGGCAATTAGGTTTTCGTCTGTAAATAGGTTGGCAATGTCAAACTCTACTTCGTCCTCTTTCTTAAGGCCAATGAATTTTTTCTGCTCCTGCTTTTGAACCTTTTCAATGGAAATGTAGGAGCTTTTCTTATCGTCTTCCAATCTCACACCATCAATGGCAACAATTTCACCAAATAGATTATCTGTGGCTTCGCTTGTTTCCGGATATGAAACTTGTCCGAACCGTTCCTTTAAGTCCGTCAGCGTCTCATCAAATACTTTCTTATCTACCTCAATAGAGTAGGATTTTATTTTTACGTTTGAAGACAGGTCGTAAGTGAAGTCATCCACCATGCCTACTTGAAATTCGAATACAAAATCTTTCTGATTGTCCCAATCAATTGCCCTTGCCTTGTCGGAATTTGGAAGTGGATCACCAAGGATGCGCAGCTTGTTATCTTTGATATAGTCCGAAATTGAATGTGAGATAAGATTGTTTACTTCCTCTACTAAAATTGACTTTCCATACATTTTTTTTATCACACCTGTTGGGACTTTACCCTGACGGAAACCCTTGATGTTTGCCTTGCGCGAATAGTCCCTGAGTTTTACTTCTACTTTGGGTTGGTAATCACTTTCAGTTAGCGTAACTTTAATAAGTCCGTCTGTTGCGTTCTGTTTGTCAAGTGTAATGTTCAAGGTGATAGAGTTTTTGGTTAACGATCAATCTTCTGCAATAACTAAAGTTCAAGAATTAGGAACCCTCAGTCCTGGAAATAAGTTACCAAGAATGAGGGCTCTGTTGTTGTGCGCATGGAGGGACTCGAACCCCCACGCCTTGCGGCACCAGATCCTAAGTCTGGCACGGCTACCAATTACGCCACATGCGCATTTTTTTTGATCTGATTCATAAATTTTCGCATCAAAACCCGCAAAATTCTTGAATCGAAAGCTAAAAATGGAGTGCAAATTTAGAGATTATTCCTTACCAGTAAAGGGTAGGATGAAAAATAAGAAGAAGTTTGTAGAAGCAACATTAGCGTTTTAGTATTTGATCAGGAAGTTTCGATTGGTAATATTTGATAATCATTAAAATCAGTCTGATAAGTGGTAATTGATGAAGTAGAGGAGAAGAAAGAGATAATCGGCCGATATCGAAGGCTGTTAAGAAAAGCCAAACCAATTCTGGAAGCTGGTGATGCTAAGTTAATAAAGCGAGCCTTTACCATTTCTATGGAGGCGCATAAAAACATGCGCAGAAAATCCGGGGAACCGTATATTTTTCATCCTTTAACGGTTGCTGAAATATGTGTGGAAGAGATTGGACTTGGAACTACATCCATTATTGCAGCTCTGCTTCACGATGTAGTTGAGGATACCGACATCGAACTCGAAACAATCCAGCGTATTTTTGGTAAGAAGATTGCGAAAATAATTGACGGGCTTACAAAAATCCGTGGCGTATTTGAATACGGTTCTTCACAACAGGCCGAGAACTTTCGCAA
>JAENVX010000345.1 GCA_016650355.1 Bacteroidia bacterium
AGCCGGAAAGTTTACAAAGGCGGAGCTATCACAATGGTTGGAAGGCCTTAAGACACACGGCTTTTATCCAATATTCGTAGGGTTGCCAACACCTGATTATGTCGTTAAAACTAGTCTTAAGGAAGCATACGAGATTTGGCGTGAACATGAGAGTCACTCTGTGATAGGAGCCATTACTATTCCTGAACGCCATGCTGTTTTGAAAGATGAAGAAGTAAGAATTCTTGATAAAGTAGATTCAGGCGTTTCTTACTTTATATCACAATGTATTTTTAATGTAGAGTATACCAAACGAATACTCGAAGATTTGGTGGCGGCCTGTAAGAATAGGAACCAGGAATTGCCAACAATCATTTTTACACTTACGGTATGTGGTTCTGCCAAGACGCTTACGTTCATGGAGTGGCTGGGCATTCACCTTCCTGAGAATATCAAAGAGCAACTGATAGCCAGCACCAACGCTGCTGCACTATCTGTTGAGATTGCCGTTGACATTGCCAAGGACCTAATTCATTATTGTAAAGAAAGATCTATTCCCTTTGGATTCAATATTGAAAGTGTGGCCATCCGCAAGGAAGAAATCAATGCTTCGCTTGAATTATTGAATACCGTGAGGGAATTACTAATTGCCAATGGCTTTCGAGGGGAAATTGAAAAGCAAGGACATCAGTTGGTTGTCTGAGGTTGCTTAGCAACAATGCAATTTTTATTGTCGAGGACATTTAACAAGTCATAACCTAAACAAATAATCTTTACCAGTATCTTTATCTGGAAGCCTTAATAATTTTATCGTATACCTGGCGCGCTTTATCATACGCCATTGCTGCAGCAGCCTGTTCGGCAGGTAGGATTCTTGATTGCTTCATCTTCCAACATTGGTCAACTGCTTTTCTACACCATTCTGCACTTTGCAGTTCCTGAATCGGTTGACCTGCAACGTTAACAAAAACCGGGTTGGTGTGCGAGCTTGGGTAAATACGGATCGCTACCCATCCCGATCGCTCCATGAGGTAAGAGAAGTTCACATCTTTGACACTTCCATCCGCAACAATTTCAGCAGCGTCAACTGGTTTTCCGTTTACAATCAGTTCTACTTTTACTTTTTGTGAGTTTGCCACACGAGCTCGCTCAACATGCCAATAAGGTTGATTTGTCAATTTTCGTTTGGCAATGGTGGCACCTCGTTCATCCTGTTGTTCCGATAAGAAGGCTGCAATTGCACCTTTGATCTTTACTGTTTGTGAGTTCTTCAGAGTCAATTCGCTATTGCTCAGTCCGGGTTCAATGCCATTAACAGAAAAATTGATAATGTGAGAGCCTCCATCGGAAACATAGCCCCGCCCTTTTTTTAATGCCTCAACGTAGTTGTCATAGGTCATCGGGCCATCCGTTTTAAAATAACTTCGCGCCAATCCAACACGCTCGTCAAAAATGCATGGAAAATCTGTTTCCCCACTCAGCCTGGTTTTGAAACCACTGTTGAGAACGTTGTACCACATATTCAATTCCCACGGTGCTGGTGTGTCGCCCGCGCTAAAAAAATCAACAGCATCCTGTGTTACTGTAACAATATATTCGTTCGCCCCAATACCGTCCATTTTTGGAAGTACATAATTTGGAAGATCGTTTGTTGGAGACATTGGTTCAAGTCCCCATCCCGAATGTGCATAACCAACCACTCCGCCCTGAGATTTAGCCCAGGATAAAACAGGCAACGTCCAGCTTGGCCATTCTTCAATTGTTGTTGTACCTGGGTAATCATCTTCTTTGATTCTAAGCAACACCACATGGCCTGCGTGGGAAGAGGGAAATCCTGATACCTCTACATCATTGCGCATAATATTTTTCTTCGTGCTCAGCGGATCATCCTTTCCTGTGAAAAATGTTTTTTGATGGTACCAGCTCGGCCCCCAGGCCAGCGATGCTGCTACTTTTAAATCCTCACCCAATACCTGGCGCCACATGTCGGCAGGTGGCACACCTTCTTCAGGACTTTCATAATGACTGCAGCCTGCACCGTGGATGTGGTGATCGGCACTATACCATCCAAGTTTAGCCAAATCAATCCATCGTTTTAATTGAAACGTTACATCATATGATGCTACACCGGAAGGAACTATAATTTCTTTGGACGTTAGAATGTATTCCGGTCCCCGCGTAAACGCTACATTGTACTTACCGGGGGGAAGCATCACATGCTCTCCATCTGCACGGTAAACCTGTGGTTGAAAAAAGAAATCAGGATATTCGTCATAGGCAGCAACTCTTCGGGATGGGAGAGGATAAACCCCTTTCAGTTCTTTGGCAAGCACCCCATATTCCTGACGCGCCTTCATCGCACGATAATCCTGCCTTGACTTATCTTTAATTGAATCTTCAAGGATACGTTCAACACCATCGGTAATTGTAAACGAAGCTATAGTCGGTGAGCCGTCATCATCTTTGATGTGGAACACAACTTTAACAGGTTGGCTAATGGCAAATAGCACGGGAATAGAATTGCGAAATCCAATGTCCTGTGATCCTTGTCCAATATTAAAACCGATCTCCGCTTCGCGTTGGCCTGCATCTTTACTGTAAATCTGTAGAACAGCGTACTCTAACTTAAGGCCTGATAAATTTGGTTTAAGGGGAGGATTGCGGTACATACTCATTTCCAAAAATCGGTTGGCGGCCTGCCCCGGGGTCAGAATATTTTCCTCTTTTACCCTCGGCAGTGAAGAAGATATATGAAGTGCCGGGCTGGCGTTGGGGCTCTCAACTTCTAGTTTGGCGGTAACGCCAGCATCGTTGTTGACCTTAACCAAAAAACTTGTCCACCCACTTTGCATCAGTTTTGCGTTCGACATCCCTCTCACAACTTTTACCCTCGCCTCTGGATTAATGGTGATGATGGCCAGACAATAGGGGTCAAGGATTTCCTGTATTCGCTTTACCGTTTCGTTATCAAGGGCTTTGTTTTGCAAAGATTTAAGCTGCCCAATGTCATGAGCCGATAAAGAACTCCCTAAAAACGATAGGGCATCTTGTAGCCGTATGGCCTGGGCCAGGAGAGGCTGCGGCTCCACGTCAACTGAAGTACCGGCTGCTGAAGCTCCGTGCCCCTCATGTTGGGCAACTGAAATTGTGCACTGAAATAAAATGAACAGAATGGATAAAAGAATGTTTTTTGTTTTCATGACGATGTATTTACAAGATGTGAGTGATCAAATTCAAGGCTGGCACCTAAAATTAGAAGGATGGTCTTTTGATGTATTAAGATAGATCATTTTTTACATTTCACCATATTCCCGTAAGTTTGATATGCTCGCGATATTTATACCTACGT
Organism: Bacteroidia bacterium; assembly: GCA_016650355.1. Taxonomy (GTDB): domain Bacteria; phylum Bacteroidota; class Bacteroidia; order Cytophagales; family Cyclobacteriaceae; genus ELB16-189. Next base: position 3,329 of record JAENVX010000345.1, read on the forward strand.
CTGTATGGACCATTTGCAAAAAATCAAGGTAGCCTTTGAGCTTCACTCTGTAGAAGGAATTAAGGAAGGGTTTGAAAGCGGAATTAATCCTAATCAACTACTCAACGATAAACCACTTATTTATGAGTTGATCAATATGTATACGCGTGGGCCAGCATTCAAAAAGTGCATTAAAACATTTGTTGACTGCGGCTTGGAGTTTGAGGACAATGTGTTGTTATCGGTTTTATTGGACGATTCGGCTTTACTGGACGCTCAGCTTACCGCCAACAAAGATGTATTGGAAAATAGATACTCTTTTAATTGTGCGTTTACTCCTCTATTCGAAGTTTCATTATTGCATATCTGCGCGGAGTACAATCATTTATCTTCCGCCAAAGTTTTAGTAAAACATGGTGCAGACATTAATTCAAAAGCAGGACGCGACAGCAATGGCTTTGGTGGACACACACCCATTTTTCATACGGTAAATCAAAATGCGAATAAGTGTATTGACATGATGAAATACCTTATTTCTCAACAGGCTGATTTGTCATTAACCGTAAAGGGACTTGTCTGGGGCAAAGGCTATGAATGGGAGACATTTATTCCGGCTGTCAATCCAATTAGTTATGCTATGATGGGGCTACTGCGCCAATTCCAACGGACAGAGAAGGAAATTTATGAAGTGGTGTCATTGTTGCTAAAGGCCAACTACGGAATTGAGTATCATCCAGCTAACATTCCAAACAAGTATGTTATCGATTAAAGAAACTTTTTATTCCGGATGAATTTTTATTGAGTTGTAGTTGTGCCGAATATTCACTTTATTGATTGTCTATTAATTTGATGCTAACAAGAGTTTTATGAAAAGAAGAAAATTTATCAAAGACACGAGCGCAGCACTTGCCGGGAGTATGTTATTTGCACCATCAGTTCTCTCTGCTGCAACCAACCGTGTATCAGCCAACGACAAGCTCGCTTTTGGGGTAATCGGCTGCAATGGCATGGGATGGTCGAATACAAATTCTCTTCTTAAAATTAATGGAGTTGATTTGGTTGGCATGTGTGACGTTGACAGCAATGTTATTAAAAGACGCCTTGGAGATTATGCCAAGCTGAGAAAGAACATACCTAAAACGTACACGGATTACAGGGAATTATTGAACAATAAGGATATAGATGCTGTGGTGATTGGCACGCCCGATCATTGGCATTGTAAAATTATGGTTGACGCGGTGAATGCAGGCAAACATGTGTATGTAGAAAAGCCTATTGCCAACAGTATAGCCGAGTGCAACATCATGGTAGCGGCACAGGAAAAGACAGGCAAAGTAGTGCAGGCAGGTCAATGGCAGCGAAGCGGACCTCATTATAAGAAAGCGATTGACATCGTGCGCTCAGGGGTGCTGGGTAAGATTCGCTTGGTAAAGGTTTGGGCTTATCAGGGATGGATGAAGCCTGTGCCTGTAGTTGCCGATTCTTCAGCTCCGGCTGGCGTTGATTACGATTTTTGGCTGGGGCCGGCAAAGAAGCGGAGTTTTAATGCCAACAGATTTCACTTTAATTTTCGGTGGTTCTGGGACTATGCCGGGGGGCTCATGACGGACTGGGGTGTTCATGAAATTGACATCGCCTTATATGCGATGCAGGCGAATGCCCCGATTTCTGTTATGGCTTCTGGTGGCAAACTTGCTTATCCCGATGATGCATCCGAAACACCGGACACATTGCAAGCCGTCTTTCAGTACGAAAACTTTAATCTGCTTTGGGAGCATGCAACAGGCATTGACAATGGGCCTTATAATAGGAGAGAGGGAATTGCATTTATCGGCAACAACGGTACGTTGGTTGTTGATCGTGGTGGATACGAAGTAATCGTTGAGCGTGAAGCGCAAGGATATTCAAGTTGGGGAAAAAATAAAATGGAAACCATCGAGGCTTTCGTTAAACCTAATGAGTTAAATTATACAGACCTTCACACACAAAATTTTGTAGAAGCGGTTTATAAAAACGACCAGTCGATGTTGAACACACCTATTCGTTCTGGCAGTGTAGCAGCAATAAATGCGCAGATGGGAAATATTGCGTACCGAACGGCAAGCAAAGTATTTTGGGATGCTAAAAATGGGAATTTCGGAAATCATCCCGAAGCCAATAAACTTATTAAGCCAGAGTACCATAATGGTTGGGAGCTGCCAATAGTTTAAGGAAACCAACCTGAATAGACTTCTTTAAAAAAAGTTAGCGCTTAGCGTGCGTTTGCAACGCGTATTTAAAAAGTTCTTTAGTCCCACTACGTTAAGAGGGCAAAAAAACAGTGATGAATACAAACAAAGCGCTTAATTTTATAGTGCTATGAAAAGTCTCGCTATTTTTCTATGTGTAATCTTTTGTAACACAAGCTATATTATTAATAGCCTGACCTTTGGTGGTCACAAACTAACTCTGGAAGAAGCAGAACGCATATTAGGTGAATCATGCCTACTGGAAGAAGACACCAGTCTAACCACAAATGGTGGTCATAAATATAAAAGCACCTACCGGGCACATTCAAGTAATAAAAAATCGGATAATAAAGTTGCCCTCTACTTTAGTTTTGAAAGTTATAAGGATGAAACATCAGCAAAAGAGATCTTCAATACGTTCAAAGTCTCAAATCAAGCTCATAATGGATTTGAGATGTTAAGCCTGGGTGATGAGTCTTTTTTCCAAACAGACAGTAAGAATTTTTGTGTAATTATTGTTCGAAAGGAAAATGAAATGGTACTCCTTAAAGTAAATAAGCTAACCTCAAAAACGTCTGTAGCCGAACTGAAAAAAATAGCTGCCAACGTAATTGAGAGAGTATAAAAGTACAACTTAGCCGAAGGAAGCTTCCCGTCCTTAGCGCGCGTGTGCAACGCTTGTTTAAAAAGACCATCACCGAATAGAAATAATCGAAGCACTGCTTTCCTTCTCCTGTGGAGAAGGTGGCCGAAGGCCGCCTGCCTGCGCGAAGCCGCTTCGGCAAGGCAGGGATAAGGTCACATGTTCAAAAAGATGAGATCACTTCCTCACCTTCATTACCTCTTCCGGTTTTATTACATCTGCTTTATTGCCAAAAGTGTTCCTTACATAAGATAACACCTCTGCAATTTGTTGATCCGTCAGAAATGCTTGCGCAGGCATTGCGTTGTTATACGTTTCCCCGTTGATCACAGTGGGCTCACTCAGTCCATTCAAAATAATTTTTATCAAATTGGTTTTGTCTCCCGTTACCAGGTTTACTCCGGCCAACGGAGGGTTCATGCCAGGCGCGCCCTTGCCATTGTTCATGTGGCATGCCACACAATATTTGTCATAGACTCTTTTGCCTGCCATAAATTCAGGTGCTACCGGGTCAGGATTTTCAAGAACGATAGGTTGATACAAGCCTTTATAAATAGGCACTGGCATTTCGTCTTTATAATATACAATGCGCCAAATTCTGCCGTGTTGCGAATCAGAAATATAAAGCGATCCATCAGGTCCTTCCGCCAATCCACACGGACGGAAGAAAGCATTACCCGGGTTGGTGATAGCTGCCTGCCCAGTGAAGCCATCTGCAAACACTTCCCATTCACCCGAAGGCTTGCCATCTTTCATAGACACAAACACAACTTTATAACCTTGTTGTGGATTGCCCAGTCTGTTCCAACTTCCGTGAAAAGCAATGAAGGCACCGTGTTTGTATTTTTCGGGGAAGAGATCGCCTTTGTAAATCAACACATCGTTGGGCGCCCAGTGACCGGGGAAACCAACAAGCGGATCTTTCGCATTCGCACAGCGGTCAGCTTTTGTGCCATCACCACCGTATTCAGGGTTCATCAACTTCTTGCCCTGAATATGATCGTAATAACAATACGGCCAGCCCATGTCGTCACCTTCGTTCAAGTCAAAAATATTTCAGAAGGCAATTCAAGATTTTGTTCTTCGGTGTATAGATCCGGCCAGTAGCGGTGTAAGTCATCGCGGCCGTGCTGTACGCCATATAATCTTCCTACATCTGCGTTCCAGGTTAGTGCTACCGTATTGCGTATACCCGTAGCATAGCGGTGCGCAATGTCTTGCTTCTGGTTGAGCGTGTTATCATCAAACTTCCAAATGCCCGCACGCGTCTCCAACTCCATGCAAGGGTCATCGCCTTTTGAGTTAGGTGTGCGCAGGGGCACCTCACAATCGTTGCTTTGCGAACCAACATTTACGTACATGCCACCTTTGTTATCGAAGGTGAACGGCTTTTCCATGTGGCCGCCACCATCTACAAACGTGACAACCGTATCGAGCGCTTCAGCGGGGAGGAGGTCCCCATCGGCAAGCTTGGAACGATAGACGTGTGTGCGATCGGAATAATAAAGAAAGCCATTGTGAAGTTCAATGCCCGTGCCAGTGATGGAGCTATACCCATTCATAATATCTGCACGCCCATCGGCAGTGGTATCGCGCAAAGCAATGATGCCTTTGCCTTCACCGTTAGCCCGCGAAAGATGAAGATAAATGTCTCCATTCGTGTTGATGGCCATGTGCCGGCCACGGCCAAGGGTATCCACTACCACCACAGCACCAAATTTTTCGGGCAGTGTAAGGCCACCGTTGTGTACATCCGGAACAAGCAGCGCACGTTTCTCCTGCTGACTGCATGCCGAAACAACCAAAACAGAAACGACAAAAAGAAAGGCTTTAATAGTCATGGGTAAAAAGTTTAAGACTGCTAAGATAATTTATTAGCCCAATTAATGAAGGGTTTTTTTATATGAGTAAATGTCCTGCTGAGCCTGTCGGGGCAGGGCTTGCCTTCCGAAGCATCTGGGTCGGAGAGCGTGTCTGACTGTGCGCATGCATTCACGCAAGGCTATCGGGGGGCTTTTCACTTCTATCTTTACCTTGCCGGAGTAAAACGCAGGCAGGCCTCACGAAGAGCGGTAAAATTGAACTTGTGAGCTGGAATATATAAGAAAGTAGGTATTGTATACTGAAAACAATTGAGCAACATTTGACAATGCAAACGTTAGGCGACATCGGAACTTCAAACGGACCTGCAAGAAACTAACTGAAAATCCGTTTCTTTGACTAACAAAAATAACATGTGGACTTGTCCAAAGTGCAAACACAAATTTTACAACAGAAATCAATCGCATTCATGTGGCAGCTTTACAGTTGACGATTTTTTAAAAGGAAAGTCCGAAACAGCAATTGACTTATTCAACTACTTCGTTTCCGAATACAAAAAAATTGGCGACCTCGATATTCACCCCGTAAAGACGAGAGTTGCCTTGTTGAAGAAAATGCGTTTCTGCTCAATAAACAAAATCGGAGTGGACTACATAGATGTTCATTTGGTTTTTACACAGCCATATATTGACAATTTATGTTTTTATAAAATTGACAATTTAGAAAACCGATTTTTCATCCACCATTTTAAAATCTGTAACAAATCAGACATCAATAAAGAGGTGAGGAAATACATGAAACTTGCTTATGAAATTGGAAACAGGAAGCATGTTAAAGAGAAAAAGGCAAAAGTTTAATAGATGAAAACCTTTTCTTCCTCGCATAGTTTCGCTTCCGTCTCCGCGATAGCGTGATGTAATGGAAATGAAATCTCGAAACTATGACAGAACGAAGACTCCGTTGGGAAGGAGATGCACTACTTCTGTACGTCTGTAACAGAGTATAAATACGCTATAAAGG
>JAENVX010000346.1 GCA_016650355.1 Bacteroidia bacterium
CATTAATAAGCCCCCCGTTGCCAGCGAAGCACCCGCCACAACGCAGGTAATAGCCTTTGGAAATCGAAATTGCCAAATGATATCGTTCCAAACGTTTTGTTCGCTTTGGCCCGAAAGACTTTCCAATATCTGGCTTAAAGGAATATTAACGCTTCCCAGAGCTACATTTAAGAGAAAGAGAAGTCCTAGCATGGCAAATAATAATAGTAAGACTTGATTTCCCCTCGTGAGTTTTTTCACTTTTTTCAACACTAAGTTGGAAAAATACTTTGTTTTGACTTGGCCACCAACCGATGATTGAACATCCCGTGACTTTGGTTGGAGGTAAGAATCCATTTTATAAATGACATTTATTATAATGCCGTAACTACCTGTAAATCAAATCACAATAGGGAATACCTAAAATCCTACCGAAATTTCGAAAACCAAACTTGGTAACTCCCTAACTGTTCCTATCTTTGCAGTCCTTTTTACGGTACAGAACCCGTAAAGGGACATAGAAACAAGCAAAAAGGGTTAAAGTTATGCCTGGTATAATTGGAAAAAAAATAGGAATGACGAGCGTTTTCAACGCTAGCGGCCATAATATAGCCGTCACTGTTATACAGGCAGGTCCTTGTATTGTCACCCAAGTTAAAAACGAGGAAACAGACGGATACAAAGCTCTTCAGATAGCTTTTGGCGAGAAAAAGGAAAAGAACACGCCAAAAGCTATGCAGGGACATTTCAAAAAAGCTAACACCACCCCAAAGCGTAGGCTCGTTGAGTTCCGCGATTTCGGAACTGAATTCGATACCCTTGCTGAGTTAGGCAAAGAGATTCATGTTCAGGATATTTTCACAGAAGGAGACTTCATTGATGCTATCGGAACTTCAAAAGGTAAAGGTTTTCAAGGTGTTGTGAAGCGTCACAACTTTGCTGGCGTTGGTGGTCAAACACACGGTCAGCATAATCGCCTTCGAGCCCCTGGTTCAATGGGTAATGCTTCATTTGCTTCCCGTGTTATTAAAGGCAAACGCCTTCCTGGTCGTATGGGTAATGATCGCAAGAAATTGAACAACCTGGTGGTTGTAAAGATCATGCCCGAACAAAATTTGATTTTGGTTAGTGGCTCCGTTCCAGGTGCTAAAAATTCAACCGTAATTCTGCAAAAGTGATGGATATAGCAGTATTGAAATATAGTGGCGAGAATACAGGCCGTTCGATCAACCTCTCAAGTGAGGTCTTCGCCATTGAGCCTAACGATCACGCGATTTGGCTGGATGTAAAAAGTTACCTGGCAAACCAACGTCAGGGAACAAGCAAGGCTAAACAGCGCAACGAGATTTCAGGATCTTCTAAGAAGATAAAGAAACAAAAAGGAACTGGTGGCGCCCGGGCGGGTAACATCAAGAACCCAATGTTCAAAGGCGGTGGTCGAATATTCGGTCCACAGCCTCGTGACTACTCTTTCAAGCTAAATAAGAAAGTAAAGGAGTTGGCAAAAAAATCAGCACTTAGTTATAAGGCAAAGGACAATATGATCGCCATTCTCGAAGATTTCAACTTCGATGCGCCAAAGACAAAGCAATATCAAAGTATGATGAAGGCGTTAGCGTTGAATGCGCAAAAAACTCTCCTCATTCTTCCAGAAGTAAATAAGAACGTTGTATTGTCTGGCAGAAATGTTAAAAACACAAAAGTGGTAACGGCAGCGCAGATCACAACATTTGATTTGATGAATGCTGATAAACTGATTTTTGTCGAGAGCTCCCTTGGTAAGATTGATAACCTTTTAAAATAAGCAGTAGTCCAATGAGCATATTAAAAAGTCCCCTGGTTACTGAAAAAATCTCTTCGTTGAATGAGAAAGGCACCTACGGTTTTATCGTGGATGCTGATGCAAACAAAGTAGAGATAAAGAACGCAGTGGAAAAAATGTATGGTGTGAATGTTAAGCGTGTTAATACGCTAAACGTTATGGGCAAATTTAAAACTCGCCACACTAAAGCTGGAGTTCTATCAGGTCGTAAGCCTAATTACAAGAAGGCTATGGTGACCCTGGCAGCAGGAGAAGTAATAGATTTTTATAGCAACGTATAATTATAGAAGCGATGGCGTTGAAGAAACTTAGACCAATTACCCCAGGCACCCGTCACAGGTTTGCTCCTGGATTCTCAGATATTACTGAGAGCAAACCCGAGAAGTCTTTGCTGACGACCCTGAAGAAATCAGGGGGTCGCAATAGTCAGGGAACAATGACTATGCGCTACATAGGTGGTGGTCATAAGCAAAAGCTTAGAGAAATTGATTTCAAGCGCAGTAAGGCTGGAATACCAGCTGTAGTTCAGTCGATCGAGTATGATCCTACACGCACAGCACGCGTGGCTAAATTATATTATGCTGATGGATTCAAGACATATATTGTTGCTCCCCAAGGAATCACAGTTGGTCAGACGTTGATGTCAGGCGAAAATGTTGCTCCTGAAGTTGGAAACGCCCTTCCATTATCAAAGATACCTGTAGGTACAATCGTTCATAATGTAGAAATCAGACCTGGCAAGGGCGCATCCATTGCGCGCAGTGCAGGTACATTTGTACAGTTGGTTGCGCGCGAAGGCGAGTATGCCACGTTGAAAATGCCTTCTGGCGAAATGCGTTTGGTTTTAGCCAAATGTATAGCAACAGTAGGCACTGTTTCTAATCAGGAGCACATGAATGAAAGTGTGGGTAAGGCTGGCCGTAGTCGTTGGAGAGGTGTTCGTCCTCGCACAAGACCGGTAGCGATGAACCCTGTGGATCACCCGATGGGTGGTGGTGAAGGTAGAGCATCTGGTGGTCATCCAAGATCACGTAATGGCTTGCTTTCAAAAGGAAAGAAAACACGTCACCCGAAGAAATATTCAGATGGTTTAATCATTGCAAGGAGGAAGAAATAACAATGGGAAGGTCAATTAAAAAAGGTCCGTACCTCGATGTACGTCTAGAAAAGAAAGTTCAGACTATGGAGCAGTCTGGAAAAAAATCGGTGATCAAAACTTGGTCACGCAGATCGACAATTACTCCTGACTTGATCGGTCACACGTTTGCCGTGCACAATGGCAACAAGTTTATTCCGGTGTATGTAACAGAAAATATGATTGGCCATAAGCTGGGTGAGTTTGCTGCAACCCGGACATTCAAAGGTCACTCTGGTAATAATAAGGTATCAGGACCTGCAGGTAAAAAGTAAGCAGACATGGAAACAATAGAAAAAAAGAAAAAAAGATCAGTTGCTAAAAGGGCTAAAATTGCTGCAGTAAAAGAGGCGGCAAAAAAAGGACCATCAACTTCTTACTTGAAAAATGTTCCATCATCTCCACGTAAAATGAGATTGGTAGCAGACATTATACGTGGTGAGAGAGTCAGTAAAGCACTTAGTATCCTTAAATATGAGCCACAGCATGCAGCTGCAAAGCTTGAGAAATTATTACTTTCTGCTATTTCAGCCTGGGAGTCAAAAAATACGGACGTCAAACTAGAAGAGGCTGACTTATTCGTAAAAGAAATTTTTGTGGATGGTGGTCGTCAGCTAAAACGTTTGAGACCTGCTCCTCAAGGAAGGGCTCACCGGATCAGAAAAAGATCTAATCACGTGACCTTGACGATTGACAGAATGCCTGCCTTGCCGGTAGGCGGGCCAGTTGTTGAAGAAAAAGCTAAAAAAGAAACTAAGTAATAATGGGACAAAAGATTAACCCTGTTGGATTTAGATTAGGTATTGTACGCGGCTGGGATTCTAGCTGGTATGGTGGAAAGACCTTTTCTGATAAGTTGGTTGAAGATCAAAAGATCAGGAAATATGTTGATGCCCGCATCCCCAAGGGAGGCATTTCAAAAATTGTAATCGAGCGTACCTTAAAGAGAATTACGTTGACGGTTCACACTGCTCGTCCTGGTGTTGTAATAGGAAAGGGTGGAACTGAAGTAGATAAGATTAAAGAAGAGTTAAAAAAGCTTACACAAAAGGATGTTCAGATTAACATCTTCGAAATAAAAAGACCTGAGCTTGATGCAAAACTTGTTGGCGAATCCGTTGCACAAC
>JAENVX010000347.1 GCA_016650355.1 Bacteroidia bacterium
AAGTACATGCGGTGAGTGAAGCAGGTTTGAATGCGTATGGAGCTGTTACCTGGGGACAATTTTTTGTCTATCAGGGATTCAATTCACATTGTGGTTGGATGCACACTTCTGGCAAAGCGGATGCAATTGACGAATACAAAGAAACGATCATCAAAAGAAAGGACTCTTTGTTTTACAAATTTGGCAGTTCACTAAAATACCTGTCTGCAGAAAAAATTATTTTAGCCTATAAGGACGGAAATAAAATTTCTCATAAAAAGTTTACGGCCTATCATACACATCGTGGACCAGTGATTGCAAAACAAGGTGACGACTGGATTAGTATTCGCATGATGCAAGAACCATTGAAAGCGCTCACGCAATCGTATAAAAGAACAAAGGTAGACGGATTTGAGGCATTCAAAAAAATAATGGAGTTGCGTACAAACACATCTAACAATACTGTCTTTGCTGATGACAAAGGAAATATAGCATACTGGCACGGCAACTTTATCCCTATACGAAATCCCTCATTCGATTGGAATTCTCCTTTGGACGGAAGCAATCCTGAGACGGATTGGAAAGGTCTGCATACAGTAGATGAGGCAATACATATTTATAATCCACCAAACGGTTGGATACAAAATTGTAATTCAACACCGTTTACCGCAGCAGGTAGTAGCAGTCCTGATAAAGCAAAGTATCCTTCATACATGGCACCCGATCCTGAAAACCCGCGCGGTATTAACGCAGTGCGTGTGCTGCAAAGAGAATCACAATTTACTATTGACAAGTTAATCACTGCTGCGTATGATCCTTATTTATCAGGATTCGAAAAGTTGGTGCCTTCTTTGATTGATGCTTATGACGCAATTGGTAAAATGGATGAAAAACTAAGAAGCAGATTAAATGAACCTATTACGTTGCTGAAGCAATGGGATAGAGGGTATTCAGAATCATCTATTCCAACTACGTTGTCAATCGTTTGGGCCACAACGCTAATGAAAAATGTCGCTGATCAAATTCCAGCAGGCAGTGGTCAGCTCGATAGGATTAATATTTTAACCAATACTCCTGCACCATTGAAGTTGACAGTATTCTCTGAAAGCATCGATCAACTGGAGAATGATTTCGGAACATGGAAAGTTGGCTGGGGAGAGATCAACCGGTTTCAACGCCTTACCGGAAAAATTAATGAAACATATGATGACAGTCAACCCAGTATTCCTGTGGCTTCTACCTCAGCTTTTTGGGGATCTCTCGCATCCTATGGTGCGCAAAAATATCCAGGCACAAAAAAAATGTATGGAAATGTGGGCAACAGTTTTGTAGCAGTGGTTGAATTTGGCAAGAAGATTAAAGCTAAATCATTACTTGCTGGCGGTGAAAGTAGCGATCCATTGTCACCTCACTTTAATGATCAGGCCCTCATGTATAGCAAAGGCCAGTTTAAGGATGTTTGGTTTTACAAGGAGGACCTTGTAAAACATACCGAGCGAACCTATCATCCGGGAGATAATTAGTTTAGTACGATTTGAACTATTCTTGGTTCTAAATTTTTCCCCTTAGGTGATATGCCTTGGGATGTGTGAACGCGCGAATGCCGGCATGAGATAAGGTTGACCCGATACCTGAATTTTTCCTGCCACTCCATGGAAGTGGAGCGCTTACGCGGTCGCAACAATTCCAGTAGGCACTGCCGGTCTCGAGTTGTGATAATATTTTTTGTGCTCGTTCCAAGCTCTTACAATAGACTGAAGCAGTCAATCCAAAATCTGTATCCGCCATTAACGAGATTGCTTCCTGGTCATCTTTTACTTTCATAATGCCAATGATAGGACCAAAGGACTCATCGCGCATGATTTTCATCTCGTTTGTGACATCAGCCAACACAGTCGGTTCAAAATAATAGCCTTTACGGTTCATTCGCTTTCCTCCTAAAAGAACCTTTGCGCCTTTTGCCTTTGCATCCGCAACTTGTTCATCCAAAACCTGAAGCTGATTTTTTCTGGTGAGAGGCCCAATATAAATTCCTTCTTCGGTTGGCAGACCTAATTTAAATCCGGAGACTTCTTTGACGAATTCTACCACATAAAGGTCGTATAACTTTTCATGCACGTAGATGCGTTCAACTGAGCAACAACTTTGTCCATTATTATAGAACGCCCCATCTGCAGTACCAGCAATAACTGATTTTAGATCTTCAACATCGTCTGCAACGTAAAGAGGATCCTTACCACCTAGCTCTAGTTGGCATGTCACCATTTTTGGTGCAATGGTAGAATAGATGTGTTTGCCCGTGGCATTCGATCCTGTAAAAAAGAAACCATTGAATGGCATAGCAAGCAGAAGCTCACCAACGTTGCCTGTTCCAATGGCTATATGAAAAGCGTTATCAGGTATCCCTGCCCTTTTAAGTAGCCGCTCAATTTCCAATCCCGTAAGTGTGGCATATTCCGATGGCTTATACATAACCGAATTGCCTGCCATCAGAGCCGGTACAAATGCATTCACGCCAACCAGGTAGGGATAGTTCCATGCAGAGATATTGCAGACAATTCCCAGGGATTCATAAGAAATCTTTTCGCCTAAACTATCTTCTTGTGTCATCCATTCATCAACAAGATATTTTTCTCCGTTGTTGGTTAGCCACTCAATCCTTGCGATTGCTCCATTTACTTCGTTTCGCGATTGTTGTAAAGGCTTGCCAACTTCTGAAGTAAGAATTGCACACAGAGATTCAATGTTTTCAGAAAGTAGCTCTTTGAAATTTCGGAGAATCGTGATTCGTTCCTGCAAGCTCTTTTGGTGCCAAAGTGGTTGCCCTTGTTTCAAAAGAGAAAATTTCTTTTCAAGAGTAGTAAGTGTGTCCTCTGGAATCGTTGTGATGACTTCTTCTGTTGCAGGGTTGATGATGTTCATAGAATTGTAAGCTTATACTAATTTTTGAGCTGCAGTTATAAACGCCTCTCGAATGTTTTTAACAAAGGGGCTGTTTTGATCTTTCATACGTTCAGGATGCCATTGCACAAGACAGAGAAAACTTTTTTCGGCCGCATTTAGTTGATCGATGGCTTCAACAATACCATCATCGGAAAGCCCGCTGATAACCAATCCTTTCCCAACGGCATCGGCTGATTGATGATGATTGCTATTTGTTTCGCCTTTCAATTCTCCGACAATCCCACTGAGCCAGGAATTGTACTTCAAAATAACAATATGGTTACTGTCTGAACCATCCTTCGCTTTGGCGTGATTTGTTTTTGATTTCTCCCAGGTAGGAATATCAGGAATTAGAGTTCCTCCACGAAATACATTATAGATTTGGAGACCCCGACAAATACCAAGGACTGGAATGCTATTTCCTTCCGTGTATTCCATCAACTTCATTTCAAATTCATCGCGCTGCTCACTCACGTCATCTTCATGGCAGTACTCAAAGAATTCAGGTTTATTATAGAAACGGGGGTGAACATCTTCGCCACCTGTGAATAAAATTCCATGACATTGTGAGGCATCACTCAAGTTCTGTATTTTTTCGCTGAGTTTAATGGTTTGAATATCTGGGCCGTGCGATTGGATCCACCGTGCATAGTTTTCATATTTACTGCAATCCGTAACACCTATGATAATCTTTTTCATAACTAAAGATAATTCTTAATAGTTGAATGATTGCTGATTATAGTGCCTTAAGATACAATTGTTTGAAATCCTCCCGGCTGACAGGCTTGGGATTATTTGGATGGGCGAAGTCGGCTATCGCGAGATCTGACAATGTTTCTATATGCTCAGCCTTTACGCCAATATCCCTCAACTTATGCGGAATATTTATTTGTGAATTAAGATTAAATAAATAGCTCACAACGGCTTTTCCATTTTCGTCTTTAAGTTCCAGTGCACGGGCAATCCTTCTAAACTTGTCTTCCGATCCAACAATATTAAACTCCATCCCGTAAGGAATGTTCACGGCATTGGCTAAGCCATGATGCGTATCCAACAACGATGAGAGCGGATGCGCCAGTGAATGGACAACACCTAGTCCCTTCTGAAAAGCAATCGCGCCCATCATCGACCCCATCATCATCTTGCTTCGTGACTCCAAGTCTGGACTATTAACAGCTTTCTCAAGAGATTCGTTTATCAATCGAATACCTTCCAGCGCTATGCCTTCGCAAAGCGGGTGGGGCATCTTAGCGATAAATGCTTCCATGTTATGCGTTAGGGCGTCCATGCCGGTGGCGGCTGTAATGAACGGAGGTAAGTCACTTGTAAGTAATGGATCCGCAAAAACTATTTTCGCAAGCAACTTTGGTGAGAAAAGAATCTTTTTTTGTTTCGTTTGATCATCAGAAATAATCGCACTTCGTCCTACCTCACTACCTGTTCCTGAGGTTGTAGGAAGTGTGATGAAATGCGGAATATCGTTGGTGACATAAACATCTCCTCCAATCAAGTCATCGTATTTGAATAAATCTTCACGATGGTTCACTCGCAATACTATTGCACGTGCCACGTCCAAAGCTGCGCCTCCGCCAATCCCTACAATACAATCTCTTTTCGTTAGATCCCAATGGTCAGTTCCCTTATACACATCAGACTTAACAGGATTTTTGTGAATGTCTTTAAATACTTCAACAGAAATTCCTTGAGATTCCAATAGAGCCACAATTTTTTTGAAGAATGGAAGTCCTGCAACAATTGGGTCCGTTACTACGAGAGGGTGTGAAAGATTGTGACTTTTTAAATAAGCACCAAGTTCTTTGCTGGCACCAGCACCAAAGCGGATTGTAGTGGGGAAGTTGTATTGATAAATTTTATCGAAAGTCATGAGTTGCTAGTTTCTTGGATTATAATTTTAATTTATTGAGAGTTGGGATGCCACGACCTTCAGGTCGT
>JAENVX010000348.1 GCA_016650355.1 Bacteroidia bacterium
ATGCATCCGGAAGTGGCCGTTCATTTTCCGGAAACGAGTAAGTAATTCTTTCAAACTAACCCTCCATAGAAAGTTGTCATAGCGTTATTTGATCAACGCTGTGATCGCTTCTATTATTTTCTGTCTTTCAATAATGAGTGAGGTAAATGACTGCTGGTTTCTCTGTAACAACTTTCTGAGTTTTAATTTTTGTTTAAACAGAAGAAACCATCGGATGTATCGCATACTGAACAAACCGGAGAGGTAAAAGATTATTACAAGTAAAATTCCTACCCAGACAATGTCGGTAATCCAGAAGCCAGTTATGCCTAAGATAAGGTACCAGGCGATAAAAAAAACAATACCAATCGACATGGCAACAGAGCCTTTAAAGGCCTGATTTACTTTCTTGTGAGGTACCTCAATACCTTCCCTTGAAAAAAGATTCAATTTTCGAAAGTAAAAAATGGTAGTATAATAAGGAATGATGTTGAATATCATTCCAACCAAAAACAGTGGAAAAGTAAGGATCAATTGGAGTAGTTCTTTTGTGGAGACAAAAATAGAAAGTTCAGCAATGGATCCATCTGATATGCCAAGGTTTCTGATTCTTCTTAAGTAATCGTCTAGTTTTAGTTCAAGATCTGCAAGAAGCTGAGGCTGATGTTCACTCAATGTTTGAATTGATTTGATCACGTTTTGCTGAAAAATAAACTCTTCGTTTTTTTTACTTGCGCTTTTGTTTTCATTCTGAAAGTTGCTCTTCAAAATTAGTTCAACCTTTTTTACGATGGAATCCAGGCTCTCATGTTGGACATGAAGAATTATTTCTTTGAGACGTTCCTCAACCAAATTAGTTAGTCGTACTACTTCAGATGCGTCTGAGGAAAACTCACTGATGGAAAGTGGTTTGCCTATGTTAATAAACAGTTCACTTTGAAACCGATGAGGGTTGCCATAATTCAAACCAATCGGGATAATATCTACTTCAACTTTACTAGGGGAATATTCTCGGGCGCCTATTGCCATTCTGGCAACACCGGTTTTAAGTTTTCGGATTCTTTTTTCCGTTACACTATTGCCTTCTGGGAAAACAAGAATAGCTCCGCCCTGATGCAACAACTCAAAGCACTTGGAAAATATTGCCTCGTTGTTATGGGTTTCGTTAGGCAGGATCGATCGTCTATAAACTGGGATCATATTTAAGTATTTTTGATAGAACCAGGATTTTATTCCTGTACCAAAAAACTCGGCAGCAGAGAGAAAATGAATGGATCGACCTATACATGTGGCCACAACCATAGGATCCATAAATGCGCTGGGGTGGTTGGCAACAAAAATTACTGGTCCCTTGGCGGGGATATAGCGATGACCTGTTATCGCGATTTTCCTAAAGTAGGAATTGAGTGTAAGCCGAATGATCCACTTTACAACAATGTAGAGCACAATCGATTATTTGTTAGGCAATTTCAAAACTGGTTATTTATAGAGAACGAAACCTTCCTATTTTTTATCCAATCCCTGGATTACAACATTGCCAGTGCCATCCTTCCTGCAGGGATAATCAAAATCAGTGTTAGCTAATTTTGGATTGTTGATTGTTTTATAGAATTCATCCAGAAATTTTACGGTAGCCTTTACATACCCTTGGTCTAATAAAGTGTTTTTTGTGTACACATTATAAATATCTTCTTTTAATTGATTGAAGTGAGAGAAGATGCCATCCAGGGAAGACAAATTGTTCATACAATATCCCCGATACCGTCTCACACGGATAGAACCCAATTGCAATGCCTCGGCCGGTTTGGCATAAGGAGCATCTACAATACCTGCATGATCAAAATCGTATGGAACTGTTGAAGGCATGGTGCTTGAGTCGATAGCGATCAATTTTACATTTTGATAATATTGAACCGACCAGTCTGTGTTGCCAATCATATATTCGAAAACGGCCATTTTCAAATAATCTTCACTTATTGTTCGTTCTGGTCTTACCATTTTTCCTTCGATAAGGATGGAATTGTTGCGCTTGGCCATTTGATGTTCATCTTCTAGCAGTATTCCGTAAAGCGGTTCAGATATTTTTCCCTTGTCAGTATCGTTGTAGGTAACTTTCACCAGACGCGCCCGAAAGCTCTTGGGACTTACCAGATTGGATAATTTGTAGACCAGGTATTCTTGTAGTACATATTTTTCATTTTTACATGGCGTCACTAACTTTATTTTATGTTGGTTGTGGAAGATCGAATTTTGTGGCGTGTAGTCTTTTGAGAAATTAAGCATGAGTGGAGGGTATGAGCAGTTACCCTGGGTTCTTCGAAAATGCCCCCGGGTTTTTACTTGAATTGGGATGGTCACCAAGCTACTATCACTTGCCTTATAGGAAAGGGTGATATCATGATATTGCATGTCATCAGACCTGTCTTTAACTAACTCGCGGATTTTACCTGAAAGTTGAATATTGAGAACTTCTTCACTATCAAAAAGCCCAACAGCAAGCTGAGGAACTTGGGTTTTGCCTATTGTACAAAGGAAACATGATAAAAAGCAGGTGATGAAAAAGGAACGGGCAAGTCTTTTCATGAAGAAATTGGTGTTACCGATGATGGACTACTTTTTATCTAATATAATATATTTTAATAGAAGCGTCCGTGGTTTATTACTTTTGTATGCTACTATGTAGAGTTTGCCTGGATTGACTGTAACCTTATGTAGTAACACTGGATACAGTAAATATCTTTTATATATTTATAGATGGACAAAACGCAATTATTTACTTCCTATTTTCTTCTCAGATTGTTGATCAATACAGTTTCAATGATCATTTTGGTTCGCTTTGTTTATTATAACACATACAAAAAGAAGGATTCTTTCTTCACCTTTTTTCTTTTGAATTTGATTGTTTTCCTCTTGGCATTTATGCTGGAGCGAACTGGAGCCTTTAGCTCTATCGGAAGTGCCTTTGGATTGCTGGCAGCTTTCTCGCTGCTTCGCTTTCGTACTGAGACAATCTCCATGAAGGATATGACCTATCTTTTTATCATCATGACCTTCGGTCTTCTCAATTCGGTAATGAAGGGAACCTATTTGGAGATTATAACAATAAACGCAATGATCATCGCAGTGGTCTACGTAGTGGACGGCAACCAGCTTATGCGAAATCAACGGTTTAAAACAATTGAATACCCTTCCCTTGAAAATATACGGCCGGACAAGCAAGCGCAGCTCATCTCAGACTTGCGTGACCGCACCGGACTTGACATTCAGAAGATTACTATTGAGCATATTGATTTTGGAAAAGAGAGGGCTATAATAAAAATATATTACTATTAGATATGAGTAGATTGATTACACTTTTTCTGACTGTTTTTTTTTCGACAGCTTATGCACAAGAAATTCTTGTGCCACCATATTTACAACCTGGCAACTCTCCAAACTTAAGGAAAGAGGGGAAAGTTATAATCTGGCAAACGGATAGCATCCCTGGAAATTACAAAGTGGAATGCAGTCAGGTATCGGCAGCATCAGCGAAACCTATTGTGGCCAAAGCGAATTCAGTAAAATTGAGATTAAGCAATAAAACCACTTTTCTTTACCGCGCAAATCTTTCAGGCTTGGACTTTGATGCCACCTATTCCTACCAGGTTGGTTTGAATGGAAATACCATCTATAAAGGATCATTTGAAACCAGGACCAAAAAACCGAAGACGCGCTTTGCTGTATTTGGCGATTGCGGTGTAGGATCACCCGAGCAGGCAAAAGTGGCATACCAGATTTTTCAGCAGAAGCCACAGTTTGCTCTCTTAACTGGAGATCTTGTTTATTCCTACGGCCGCGAACTGGAGTATCGCAAGCGATTTTTCCCTTACTACCTTGCTCCTGAAGCAATACCAGAAAAAGGTGCACCATTAATGAATTCAATTCCCTTTTATATGATGGCTGGCAATCACGATGTGTATAGCGCTGATTTTACTAAATATCCTGACGGCCTTGCTTATTTTTATTACAGTGATTTGCCATTGAATGCCCCGATTCCAACTGCAACAGTTGAGGCCATTGGGGATACCGAAACGGTTAAAGTATTCAAAAAAAATACTTCACCTCGTTTTCCAAGGATAACGAATTATTCATTCGACTACGGTAACGTACACGTTGCTGTTCTGGATGCCAACAGTTACGTTAACCCGGTAGACCACGCACTGGTTAATTGGCTGATGAACGATATGCGCCTGAGTAAAGCAGACTGGAAAATTTTGGCTTACCATCAACCAGCTTTCAATTCAAGTCTAAGGCATTATGATTATCAGATCATGCGAGTATTGGCGCCAATAACAGAAAAACTAGGAATCGACCTTGTGTTGACAGGTCATGTCCACTCTTACCAGCGCACTGTGCCTTTAAGATTTAGTCCCGAAATGGGGGCAACAGATAATAGATATACAATTGCCGAAAACGGAAGAGTGAATGGCGAATTTAAACTGGACACATTATTTAACGGAAAATCAAATACAAAAGCAGACGGAATCATTTATGTAACAACTGGTGCAGGAGGTGCTGCGCTTTACGATACGGAGATTAGTGAAAAGCCTGAGTTGTGGAAAAAAGGCCCTCCTGAAAACTGGGCACCTTATACAGCCAAACTGGTTTCGGACAGGCATTCATTTACTATGATTGAAACGGATGGTGCTAAATTAACACTAAAACAGATGGATGTTGATGGAAAAGTATTTGATGAAATTGCGATAACAAAATGAGTTTGTATTGTTTGTTGTTGCATGCATAATAATAGAATATTCTTATTCATTTGATCCTGATCATCCATTGATAATATAATTATACTTTGCACAAAAATTTAGAAAATCTGAGGTAGATATGATGGATGCTTTTATCCTTGATGGAATAAGAACTCCGATTGGCAAATTAGGTGGTAGCCTTTCAACGGTGAGAGCAGACGATCTTGCTGCGTTGGTGATAAGAGCCTTGACGGAACGAAATCCGAGCATCCCCCTCCAGGCAATAGACGATGTTATCCTTGGTTGTTCAAACCAGGCAGGCGATGACAATCGAAACGTTGCGAGAATGGCTTTGCTGCTTGCTGGTCTTCCATTTACGGTGCCGGGCGAAACGGTGAATCGATTATGTGCGTCTGGAATGTCTTCTGTGATTAATGCTGCACGTGCAATAAAAGTTGGAGATGGAGATATTTTTGTTGCTGGTGGCGTAGAGCAGATGACACGAGGGCCGTGGGTAATTTCAAAAACTTCAAAGGCATTTGGTAATGATGCGCAACTTTTTGATTCAAGTTTCGGCTGGCGGTTTGTAAATCCTAAAATGCAAAACCTATATGGTATTGATTCGATGGGTGCCACTGCTGAGAACTTGGCTGAACTTTATAACATCACTCGGGTCGATCAAGACAATTTTGCCTATCACTCTCAAATGAAAGCCAAAAGTGCACAACAAAGCGGCCGATTGGCTGAAGAAATTATCAAAGTTGAAGTTCCAGGAAATAGGAATATGACAACTCCGTTTAGTGCTGATGAATTTGTGAAGCCGGACACTACCGTTAAAATATTATCGCAATTAAAACCAGCGTTCAATAAAGAAGGGAGTGTAACAGCGGGAAATTCATCTGGTTTAAACGATGGGGCAGCAGCGATGTATTTAGTATCAGAAGCCGCCATTAAAAAATATGGACTTGCGCCCAAGGTCAGAATAGTATCATCAGCGGTGGTGGGTGTGGAACCTCGCATCATGGGAATAGGACCTGTTGAGGCAACAAAAAAAGCACTGGATAAAGCAGGACTAACGTTGCAAGACATAGATATTATTGAGTTGAATGAAGCTTTTGCTGCGCAGTCACTTGCGTGCATTCGCGACCTTGGTTTAGATGATAATGACCCGCGCATCAATCCAAATGGAGGAGCAATTGCTCTTGGGCACCCACTCGGTATGTCGGGTGCCAGAATTATTCAAAGTGCTATGATTGAATTACAGAGACAAAACAAAAAATATGCTTTGGCAACTATGTGTATTGGTGTTGGCCAAGGTTACGCTGTCATTTTAGAAAAAGTTTAAACTCCAAATCATGCAATTACAATTAACACAAAAAGAAACTCGATCCGAATTATTTGAAACAGTTGGAAATTTTCTAAGCTCGCTTAAACTTAAAGTTGCATCAAAAGATTTTGAAAGACCTTGGGGCGGATTTTATGTTATCAATGAGGAACAAGCACAGCAATTCAGTAAAATATTTTTCCCAAATGTAGAATTTTCTGATTTGCAGATCAGCGGGAAACTTAGTCCGAAAATATTGATGGTGGAGGCCAACAAAAGATTGTCATGGCAATATCACAACAGGCGGGCAGAGATTTGGAAGTTGATTGGCGGTACTGCAGGGGTGGTAATAAGTTCTACGGATGAACAAGGTCCTTTACAAAAATTAAAAGAGCAAGAGGTAATCCAGCTTGCGCAAGGGCAGCGCCATAGGTTGGTAGGTACAGATGGTTGGGGTGTGATTGCCGAAATATGGCGACATACGGATGCCCGTAATCCTTCTGACGAGAATGACATCATTCGGTTGCAAGATGATTTTGGAAGATGATTGCTGTAGTTGGGATACCCTTTGATGAGTTTTCTTCTTTCCTGCGGGGAACAGCTGGGGCACCACAAAAAATCAGAAAAGCATATCATTCAGACTCGTCTAATTATTTTACGGAGAGAGGAATTGATTTAAAAAGCTATCAAGGCTGGAAGGATGAAGGAGATTTGGTATTACCCTCTGGGGTAGAAGCGATTGCCGCTATCCATTCTGGGATTGCTAAACTGCTTCAGCAGTACGAGAAACTATTTTCGTTGGGAGGCGATCATGCAACAACATATCCTGTTGTAAAAGCAATAGCAAAGAAATATGGCGCTCTTAATATTCTGCACCTGGATGCCCATCCTGATCTTTACGATAACTTTGAAGGAAATAAATTTTCGCATGCTTGTCCGTTTGCCCGTATCATGCAGGAAGGATTGGCAAAGCGATTAGTACAAGTTGGAATTCGTACGATGAATGTACACCAGCTGGAGCAAGCCAGTCGCTTTGGTGTAGAGGTGATAGAAATGAAAGATTGGAAACCCACCACTCGATTTCAGTTTGATGGCCCTGTTTATTTGTCTTTAGATATGGATGTATTGGATCCAGCCTTTGCTCCTGGTGTATCGCACCACGAGCCGGGTGGGTTTACATCACGGGAAGTTATCACCATTCTACAAAACCTAAATGCCAACATTGTAGGTGCGGACCTTGTCGAATTCAATACATCTCGTGATCCTTCGGGCATAACTGCCATGCTAGCAGCAAAACTTTTTAAGGAAATGATTGATCTCCTATTGCGGACTGGAGAATAGTTTCAGTATTTTCATCTTTAACCATGAGATCATCGCTCATCATCCTATCTCTTTTCGTTGGGGTTTCCTGCCAGCAGAAGCAGGAGTTTGATTGTATCATACGCAAGGGAACTATTTACGATGGACGTGGACAAAAATCTTATCAGGGAGATGTGGCTATCATGGCCGATACCATTGCAGCCATGGGTGATCTCTCAAATGCAATTGCAAAAAGAGTGATTGACGCGAATGGATTAGCCGTTGCTCCAGGCTTTATCAATATGTTAAGCTGGGCAGATGGTTCGCTGATTGAAGATGGCCGCTCCATGAGTGATATCAAACAAGGCGTTACGCTCGAGGTGTTTGGTGAAGGGTGGAGCCCTGGGCCACGTAAGAAGAAAAACAGTAAGGACACTTTATGGACTTCCCTTGGAGAGTACTTCACTTATCTGCAAAAAAAAGGTGTTACACCAAATTTCGCTTCATTTGTTGGAGCCACGACAGTAAGGTCATATGTATTAGGGGGTGAAAATAGAAAGCCCTCTAATCAGGAATTGGAACAAATGAAAACCTTGGTGCGCACGGCTATGAAAGAGGGTGCCTTGGGCCTTGGGTCCTCTTTGATTTACGCGCCAGCCGATTATGCATCGACTGAAGAATTGATTGAGCTAAGCAAAGTTGCTTCAGAGTTTAATGGAATTTATATAACCCACATGCGAAGTGAAAGTGATAAAATTTACAGTGGGTTGAATGAAACTTTTCGAATTGCTAAGGAAGCCAACATACCCGCAGAAATATATCACCTTAAAATAAATCACGAACGCAATTGGAATAAAATTGATACCGTCATTGCTAAAATTGACAGTGCTCAAAAAACTGGATTAACAATTACGGCTAACATGTATACCTACGCTGCCAGTGGAACCGGATTGACGGCCCGGCTTCCAACATGGGTACAAGAGGGAGGTGCAGTGGCCATGCGCAAGCGTTTAAAAAACAGAGTTACGAGGATGAAAGTGCTGCGCGAACTTGAACTTGGAATACCCACAAAAAACTCTGATCCAAAAGACGTGTTGATATTAGGATTCCGGAAAGATTCGTTGAATGAATTGTATAAAGGTAAAAGATTGGATGAAATCGCACGGCTTCACAAAAAAAGTCCCGATGAAACCATGATAGATCTTATTGTATCCGATAAGTCTACTGTGCCTTCCATTTTCTTTTTGATATCCGAAGCCAACATAAAAAGAATGCTGCAACTTCCCTATGTAAGCATATGTTCCGATGCTTTTTCTATTCCAGCCGAAAAACCGTACACCGATGATGGCACAC
>JAENVX010000349.1 GCA_016650355.1 Bacteroidia bacterium
CTTAATCCTCTCACTTTGTTCAGAAAAGGAATTTTTCTGTTCTTCTAATAATTCGTTTTGCTTTTGAAGCTCATCGATCATTTGATCCAGGCTTTGTTTTTGTTTGACAAGCTCTTCTAGCATTTTTTTGTCTTGCCAATCCAGACCTTGTTTACCCTTTAATTTTTGCTGTGCCTCCTCCATAGACTCCTTCAAATCCTTAGCTTTTTTTAAGGTTTGATCAAACTTTCCTTCCGTGGCCGATTCCGATTTTACGATTTCCACCTTTAATTCCTCTTCACTGGGTAACGAAAAAATATAGCTTACTGATTTTGTGCTCTTGCGCCCGTTCACTCCATCGTTGTCCCACACCTGCAAAAAATATTCTAGTCTATCTCCTGGCGAAAGATTGAGAGAATCAAGTCTCCAGTTATGAAAGAAGCTTTGCCGGGGTTGATTCTTATTAATTGGAATACTGATTGTTGACTTTTCCGATTCATGATCATTGCTAATGACACGATAGGTTAGATCGAGTTGTGTTACGCCATAGTCATCTCCGATGGCTCCGCCCAGCACAATGCTTTTATAAAGCACAGAGTCTTTCAGATAGTCAACGGCTAATTCAGGATAAGCATCCTTTGTTACGGTAATGGAATATGCGATTTTTTCCTTATTCCCACTTTGATCATTCTCCAAATCGATTGCATATAAATCCGGATTGTTGAATCCTTTTCCGAATGTAAACATCTGATTATTAATAATTTGCATCGCATTTGGTGTCTCCTCTGAAGAAAAACTTATGAATGCTTTTGTCGCGTTGGCAGTGCCAATTTTCCATGTTATTTTGGTGCCCTCTGGCACCTCCAGGTTGCCTGCGTTTCTTAGCTCCTGGTTTCTTCGCGCTAGGTATCGGGGATATTCAAAGCTTACTTTTAATTCGGTTATTTCAGGTCGATTTGCTAAGATGATTTTATACGTATTTGAGTAAAATCCAGATGCCTCAATTTGAAAGTCAATTCCATTTTGAATTTTTTCAAAAGTGTAAGCAAACTCACCAGGCTGTACTGTTTCCATTTTTAATCGTTGACTACCAGAAACAATGTATGCTGATTCTGCTATAGCCTCTCCTTCCAATACTAAATTCAAAGTGAAGTCTTCATTGAAAAAAGCGTAGAGGTTTTTGTTCTGAATTTGAAATTTGAAGGGCGCCTCCGGTGAAAACTCCTGAGTAAAGTGCAGGATCCTCTGACTGCTTTGAGTGATGATACCTGTATTGACAAAAAGTATAATTAGTATAATTCCAGCAGGAATAAAGAGGTACTTTAAGTATTGCTTATTTTGATTCAGGTCAATGGCTTGTTCAAAAGATATATTATCAAAGAGTTTTGATTTCTGTTTCACACCCGCATCTAAAAGCATAGATGTCGATTGAGTGGAGGAAAGTTGAAGTAGATTTAGCAATCTGTCTCCAACTGTTGGAAAGTATGAACCAATTAGTCGGGCACTTTCATCTTGATCAAGTCCTCTACGATACAGCCACCAGGCAATTGGCTTCTTTAAAAAGCGATAGAGACAGTAAGCGACAAGAGCAAAAAAGAAAAAGAAAATGGAGAAACGGGCCCATACGCCAAGCCAAAGGTTGTACTCAATTATGGAGGCAATTAAAAAATAGAAAAGAATCAGGGATAATGTTAGAAGCCCTCCCTTTATGAAAAGATTAAAATAATATTTACGCTTAAAGGCAGCTAATTTATCTTGAATTGATTTTATCTCTCCCTCCACCATCTTGAAAGTTTATTATGTGAAAACGTTGATGCTCCTCAATTAGTTTTTACAATCTACTAAGATAAGGGAAGAAGTCAGCGAATTCAAAAATAGAATGGGACAATTGAAACGATCAAACGTGCATCAACCAAAGTGGGTCAGATAAGCCTTGTACTATTTGACGGGATCTGATTTATAAAACCAATCAAATTCTTGTTCAAAATATTCAATTACGTGCATTTTTAAGAGCTTTTCCTGCTCTAAAAGATCAAAGTGTGGTAATTTCTTAACCACTTTCCAATGAGGCCATCCTTCTTTATCCAATCCTTCAAGTACATAGTAGCCTGAAAGACTAAGTACTTTACAAATGGCAATGTGTAAAAGGTCTTGCTTTTCTTCCTTGGAAAAAGGTTTGGCTCCACGACCTAATTCCTGCATGCCTATGATGAAAAGAACACTATTCAGGTCTTTGGGTTTTTTGCCTATAGTTTCTTCAATAAACTCCAGCAACTGATGCCATCTACGCTCTAGATCTAAATCGCGCTTAAACATAGTTAGTCATTTTAGTTCGTCCCAAAATTCGTATGCTCTGCGAAGGTGCGGGATTACGATTGTTCCCCCAACAAGGGTTGCCACCCCCATTGCCTCGTGTACTTCAGCGGTTGTAAATCCCACTTCTTTGCATTTTCCTAAATGATATTTGACGCAATCATCGCAACGCAATACCAGAGAACAAGTTAATCCAATGAGTTCTTTACTTTTTACGTCCAGCGCCCCTTCGGCATAGGCATTCGTATCCAAATTGAATATGCGTTTGATTATCAAGCTATCTCCCGCCAAAATTTTTTCATTCATTTTGGCGCGGTATTCATTAAATTGCTTTACTAGACTCATGGTTGCTACTTTATTACTGCAAATATCAATTCATTCAATTGCAAAACAAACTGAAACAAACAGGTGAGAGTCGTTTCGGATTTTATTGCGCTATTTTTTCCAAGGTGTTGTCTTGGATGTTCAGAGGCTCTTGTCAAAGGTGAGGAAATCTTATGTACACAATGTTTAACCGAGCTGCCTCGAACGAATTACCATATCCAAGAAACAAATCCGATTGAAGACAAACTAATTGGAAGGATGAAAGTAAAGCATGCCTGGGCATTTTTGAAATTCAGGAAAAGCGGACTTGTTCAACATCTTCTTCATGAATTAAAGTATAACAATCATCCGGAAGTTGGTGTAAGAATAGGAATGCTTTTTGGAAAAGAACTTCTGGAGTATGGTTTTAAAAATGAATTTGATCTAATTGTACCAGTGCCACTTCACATTTCGCGACAGAGAAAACGAGGTTATAATCAGAGTGCAAAGTTTGCTGAGGGTTTAAGCAATTCGTTGGAGATACCCTGGGATGAAAGTATCTCAATTCGAAAAAGAAGAACAGATACACAAACCCGAAAATCAAGACTTGATAGATGGGAAAACGTGAAGGATGTTTTTGATGTTGAGATCGAAGAAAAAGTATTCAACAAAAGAATTCTACTGGTGGATGATGTAATCACAACAGGCGCAACGTTGGAAGCTTGTGGCCATCATTTACTGAAGAGTAAGTGTTCGGAACTAAGCATTGCTTGTATAGCGGAGGCACAATAAAAAACCCTTCGCCATAAGGCAAAGGGCTTTCAATTTCTTTAGGGATAGTCTAATAGTTTGATCCGGCCCGTATCATAGCGCAACGGAAACCGATAGTTGCAGTTGCAGAATCTTCATCAAGAAATCTTCTGGTTCCCGGAGACATCCAATATGCCACATCCTTCCAGCTACCACCTTTATACACACGTGCTCTATCTGTGATTAAAGAAGTAAAGCCTGTGGGATCTTTTTCGATGTTGTTGTATTTGTTTTGTGAACCTGCAGCTTCATCCAAAAAGCCATCTCTGCGAATAGGATTCAGATCATCAAAATCTTGGAACGAGAGAGGACGATACACATCCATTACCCATTCGCTAACGTTTCCTGCCATATTATATAAACCATAATCATTTGGTGGGAACTCATAAATATATGACGTGATTAATGCTCCATCATTCAACCGGCCCGCAATACCTGCGTAATCACCACGACCACGTTTAAAGTTAGCCAGGAAAAAACCCATTTCTTTTCCAAAAGGATTACGAAGAGCGTGACCATCCCAAGGATAAATTCTCTGGTGTGTCTGCAATTCTTCTACCCATTGTGTTCCTAACATTGCCTGAGCAGCATATTCCCATTCAGCTTCTGTGGCAAGTCGATAAGCAGGCACAACAATACCAGATTCAAGAGGGATACGTCCATCGGTTTCAGCATATTGTTCACCAGCGCCTTTGGCTAATTCAACATTTACGGCACGGGTTCTCCAGACGGCATAGTCATTTGCTTGCGACCAGCTAACACCAACAACAGGGAAGTACCTAAAGCCAGGATATCTTAAATAATGATCTACATATGGATCATTAAAAGCAAGTTTCCCTCTCCACACAAGCGTGTCTGGTAACGCTCGTGCATACACCTCTTGAGAAGAATCCTTAGCAAGGTAATGCATGTATTCTAGCCAATGTATGTTAGCAATTTCTGTTTCATCCATATAAAACGAAGCAACCGAAACCGTCCTTTCTACATTGTCTCTTGAAGACATCACATCTTCTTCAAAAGAACCCATGATGGCTCTTCCTCCCTCAATGAAAACTGTATTGGGTGCATCGGGCTGTCCTTCAAAAGGACTTACCTGAAAGCCTCCACCGTCTTCATCGTTGTAGGCTAAGCCGGTGGCCGTACTCATTTGGCCAGGATTTGTGTTTGTAGGTTTGCCTCCCCTATTTCCGAATAGGGAGCAAGAAGAGATAATCAGGGAACCGGCAACGAAAAAAAGTAGACCTTTCAAATGCTTCATTTGTTTCATAGTAATTAGTCAAAGCAACCGCTAATATAAATAGATAATCCAATGTTTTCCAAGGCGTAAGGATTTTATTGATAAATCCTTACTATAAGTTCCGACCAACTGTTGATTTAAACGACATGCAGCTTGCGATATTGCTTGAATCAATTTGGGATTATTATTCCATACTTGGCACTAAAATATTGGAAAAATATGAAAAAAACCTGATTTAAGCTTCATTTTAGAAACGGCACATTTATTTCAAGTAGTAGTGATACCATAAAAATAGATTACCATGATTACGATTGAAGATTTTAAATGTTCGCCTTTTGAAAAGAAGTGTGATATTGTTACAACCTCAACGAATTACCTCGCGATGCGTATGCTGGGCGATTGCAAAGTCTATCTTTACCATACAGAGAATTTTTTTATTGAGGTATATTATTCATCTGTTCACAAAAAAGTTTTGATGATCAACGCTTTTAAAAATACAGATGAGCTAATGGCTTATGCTGAAAGTGTTTCACTAACAGATTTAGGTTTGTGATTCATCCGTGCGATGATTTCCATGGCTACCTCCACACTTGGAATATTTTCAATTGTTAAGATTAGTTTTCCGTTGGTGTCTTTCATCCGGCAAAGTTTCGGGTGGCTTTGAACAAATGATAGAATATTTCCGAACACATCGGATTTAAAATACTCTTCCTTTCCGGAAATGAAATAGCCTCTGAACTTTTCATTCTTGAGCGTAATTTTTTCGAAACCCAGATTTTCTCCCAGCCATCGAAGGCGCACAGTATTTACAAGTTGTTCAACCGAGCCGGGCAAAACCCCGAATCTATCCTGCAGAGAAAGAGAGAATTTTTCAAGGCTGTCTTCATCTTTAATATTGTCAAGACTCGCGTATAGTTGTAAGCGTTCACTTGTGCTGTTGACATATGTTTCAGGAATTAGAATTTCTAAATCAGTTTCAATCACGCAGTCTTGAACGATTAGTTTTACCTTTTCTGAAAGCTCTTCAGCAAATAAATCTTTAAATTCTGTTTCTTTCAGTTCCTGTATGGCATCATCTAGAATTTTATGATACGTATCAAAACCAAGGTCCGTGATAAACCCAGTCTGTTCCGCACCTAATAAATTTCCTGCGCCCCGAATATCTAAATCGCGCATGGCAACCTTGAAGCCATCTCCAAGTTCACTAAATTCTTCGAGTGCTGCTAGTCGCTTTCGCGAATCAGCACTGAGCACAGAAGTTGGCGGAGTAAGCAAATAACAAAATGCTTTTTTATTAGATCGCCCCACCCGCCCGCGCATCTGATGTAAATCACTCAAGCCAAACATATGTGCATTGTGAATGATGATTGTGTTGGCATTGGGGATGTCAAGACCAGATTCAATAATATTGGTAGACACGAGCACATCGTATTCGCCATCTATGAATTTGATCATGGCCTTTTCAAGTTTATCACCGTCCATTTGTCCATGAGCAATACCTATGCGTGAATCGGGAACAAGTTTGAAAATAACGTTGGCGATACTTTCGATATCACTTACGCGGTTGTGAACAAAAAATACCTGACCGCCCCTACGAAGTTCCTGGCTTACGGCATCGCGAATAATTTCTTCATTATATGTATGAAGTTCTGTAGTGACGGGTTGGCGATTGGGAGGAGGCGTTGAGATGATGCTCAAATCACGAGCTCCCATCAATGAAAAATGGAGCGTGCGTGGGATAGGAGTTGCCGTAAGTGTGAGCACATCTACGTTTACTTTAATCTCCTTCAACCTATCTTTTACTTTAACACCAAACTTTTGCTCTTCATCAACGATGAGCAATCCCAAATCTTTAAAGACAACATCTTTGCTAACGACTCGGTGGGTTCCAATTAAAATATTTACCGTGCCGATCCCAGCCTCTTTTATAATTTTTTTGATCTCTTTATCCGTTTTGAATCGGGAGACATAATCAATCTTCACAGGAAAATTTCCCAGTCGCTCTGAGAAGGTGCGATAATGTTGCATAGCGAGAATGGTAGTAGGTACAAGTACCGCCACTTGCTTTCCTTCGCATGCTGCCTTAAATGCTGCGCGTATTGCCACTTCGGTTTTACCAAAGCCAACATCTCCGCACACTAATCGATCCATAGGATGCGCCAATTGCATATCGTGTTTAACATCTTCGGTAGCTTTGGCCTGATCGGGGGTGTCTTCATAAATGAATGACGACTCAAGTTCCGCTTGTAAAAATCCATCCGCGGCAAACGCGAAACCGGGTGCTTGCTTCCGCTTGGCATAAAGCTCTATAAGTTCCTTTGCTATGTCTTTTACCTGCCGTTTGGCTTTTGCTTTTTTGTTCGCCCATTCATCCGATCCTAGTTTGCTGATGGCGGGCATCGCACCATCTTTTCCAGAGTATTTAGAAATTTTATGTAGGGAATGAATGTTAACATAAAGTAGATCATCATCGCGAAAAACCAAGCGTATCGATTCCTGATCTCGCCCATTAATTGTTTTCTTTTCCAACCCCGCAAATTTTCCAATGCCGTAATCAATGTGGGTTACAAAATCTCCAGGTACCATCGTTTGTAATTCCCGAAAGGTCATTGCCTTTGACTTTGAGAACTTTTCTTTGGCGTGGTAGCGATGAAAGCGTTCGAAAATCTGATGATCCGTGTAACACACGATTTTTGAAATATGATCTACAAAACCCTCACGCAGGGAAAAGTTAAGTGATTGGAATTTGATCTGGTGATTTATTTCTTCAAAGACTCCTTGTAGTCGTTCTACTTGCCTGGGTTGCTCCGCGGCAATAAAATTAACATAACCCTTAACCTGCTGATCAAAAAGATTTGTGGCAAGTAACTCAAAGTTCTTACTGAATGAAGGTTGTGCTGAGGACTTAAAGTCATAAGTTTTAGTGGCTGTAAAATGAAAACGTTGCCCAAACTCAACTAATAAAAATGATTTTATTTTTTCAGAGAAAGTTTCTTTTGTTTCAAAGATCTGTTCGGGGTTAAGAATAACTTTTGAATTGCTTTCGCGAATGATTTTATCAAAACTTAGAGAAGCCTTTTCAAAAGATTTATGGATCACGTCTTTTGTCAACAGAAAATCTTTTACCCAAATGCGTGTAGTATGAGGGATAAAGTCAAGAAACGATTGTCTTTCTTCGTGTATTAGCCTGGTTTGCACGTTGGGCATTAGGCTTACCCTTTCCAGTGTTTCGACAGAAAGTTGAGAGCCCGGATCGAAACTTCGAATGCTGTCTACTTCATCCCCTGAAAGTTCGATACGATATGGGAGATCATGCGCGTAGGAGTAGACATCCAATATTCCACCACGGATAGCAAACTGCCCCGCCTCATAGACAAAATCAGTTTTCTCAAAATCGTAAGAATGCAAAAACTCCTCAAGAAACTCACGGTCAAGCCTTGCGCCTACCTTTACCATAAAAGTATTTGTTGCCAATGATTTCTTTGTGATAACCATCTCTGAGAGCGCCTCTGGGTATGTGATGATCAGTTGCGAATCAGGGTGATTGCTCAGTTGATTTAGCACTTCGGCACGCATAAGTATATTGGCATTTTCAACTTCATCGTATTCGTAAGGACGCTTATACGACATAGGAAAGAACAATACTTCCTTCTGGCCTAAAAGATTTTGAAGATCATTTAAAAAGTAAGAAGCTTCTTCCTTATCGTGAAGGACAATGACGTGACTGGACCTGCTTGCTTTATAAACGGCTGCAATTAGCAGGGCATCTAGACTTCCGCTTAGGCCTTTGATCTGGAGCACTTCAGGTTTGCCTGCCTGCCGAATAGGCGTACGAATCCCTTCTGCCAGAGTTAATACCAGGCTGTCTGCTTGATAAATTTTTAAAAAATCGGTCGCCTTCAAAAAAATCGAGTGACAAAAGTACAGTGATTAATCAGAATTTATTATGATTGATTAAAATTTTTGTAGAAGTAGAAGATGTCAGGGTCGCTCTTCAAATGAAGATTATTTAGCCGAGCAAAAATACTTATACTTTTCCAGCTTAACTTCTACCTTTGAAGGGTATGTATTACGTCAGGCTGTTATTTTTATTTTTGAGTTATACCTGTTTGTTATTTTTGGTGATTGGTCTTTATAAACCCTGGCTAATGCTCTGGTGGGAAGACACACAAAACCGAATGAAGATTTTTCAAGTATACGGGTTGTTGATTGTGGTTTTTTATGGAACCTATTTGATGTTGGGATTTTTTTGAGAAGACATTTAGAACAAGTTAAGTGCATTTAAGTAAATACCGATGAAAAAAATATTGTTGTATTGTGGAGGCCTTGCTCTGGTTGCTGTCGTATTGTATTTAGCAGTGTCAGGATCAGAAGAAAAAAAGCCCGAAAGCGCACCACCACCAAAAAAGGATTTGGTTAGTCAGTTGCCGAATTTGAAGTTATTAGGACTTGATGGCTCCGTTAATTATAGCCGCGAATTCACAGGTAAAAATGTGGTGGTATTGTACCATCCAGACTGTGATCACTGCCAGCGGGAAGCAAAGGAAATACGAACACAAATCAAGGCTTTTGAAGACTACGATGTTTGGTTTGTAGCGTCCGATAGTTTTGAAAACATAAGCCAGTTTGCAACTGATTATGATCTTGTCAATCATTCCAATGTGCATTTTGCAAGAGCGGAGGTAGAGGAGATAATCAATAATTTTGGATCTATCCCAACACCCTCTCTCTATATATACTCCGAAGAGCTACAGCTGGTTAAGGCAATAGAGGGAGAAACCAAAATCGAAGAGATTATAAAGTATTTGTGATTTGATTTAGTTGGCCAACCGCTTACAGACCGCTAAGAATTTTTCTTTCACGCCCGAAAAACCAATTAGAAATTTTTCACCTCCATCTTTCACCCCTGTCTTTTTCTTCAACTCTTCAGGGCTAAGCGGATAGTTTCGGGTTGCGACATTGGCCTTGCCTTCCGGAAAATATTGTCTGACAACTTTAGTATCAGGTTTAATCAGCGCGTCTATTTCAAAAACTTTTCCAGGGAAATCCGCCACCAGATATTCTGAAGTATAGAGGTGGGTGTTTTGATGAAGTTTTTTCAAATCAAATCGTTGGGCAATTAGTTTAAAGGCTCCTGCTTTGAGCAAGGCAGCAGAGGGTTCATATAGAAAGGGCAAGGGATTTGAATAGTTAACGACCGCGTCTTTTTCTTCTTTCTGAAAAAACTCAAAATGTACGGCCGCCCTATTTGAATTTGATTTTAAATCAACCACTTCGATAGTTGGTTCACCCTCATAGCCTTTGCGACAAAGAAAAAGCAATTCCTTACACTCATTGTCCACTGCCACTACAAAAATCTTGGCCACATGCTTTAGTTCTTTGGCTCCTTGTTGGAGATCGAGCATGGGTGAAGCCTTTAACAGCAGCACTTCTGTTTTATCAAAAATGATGGCCAAAAGTTGTGTTACGTTGGGGACGCAATCGGCAAGGCGGAAAATCTTTTGGTTGCCTTTTGTTCTTCGGGATGGATCGATAAAGATGAGATCATACTTGTCCTTTATTGAAGCCAGAAAGTTTTCGGATGTCGAGTTGTGAAATTGGATCTTTGTTTCTTGTTCCTTGCTCGTTCCCTTTTGAAGTATAGTGAGGTTGTGCTTTGCTATTTCAAACAGATTTACATCAGGCTCAACATAATCGACTTCTTTAAAAATGGAGCTTAAAAAAAAACTATCAACACCAAATCCTCCGGTTAAATCAACCGCTCTATTAAATTTAACATCAGTCAGCTTTGTTAGTAGTTTGACTTTGAATGCAGCGGTAACCTCGGAGGAGCACTGCTCGAGGTTAACAGATGGGGGGTACACAATATTGTTGGTTGTATTCCAAAGCGGCAGCTTGAGTTTTGCTTTTCCCTTTCCGGCAATTTGGTCAGCAACCATGGAGGTGGGGATACCCAGTATTGACTTGTGTTTAAGGAGGAGACTAGCCTTATCCTCCACTTCATGTTGAAGAATATATTGTTGGACATCGGGGTGCAAAAGTTTTTGAATCTCCACGGAAGCACTGCTTATTCTTCAACTTTGTTTTTCATTGCCATGAGCAGGTTGTAGGCTCCAACTGTTACAATATCCCGACCTATGAGATCTTTATTGGAGACAATTTCAGTAAAACCATTTTCGGAACCTCCGGTCCTAAC
>JAENVX010000350.1 GCA_016650355.1 Bacteroidia bacterium
ATTTTATTCAATTTTGATTAAAACCTTACGTATCCCCGTTAAGAATGTATGAAAGCTTTAGATTATAGAAAAAAACTATTAGGTTTCGACTTAAAGGTGCTGTAGGAATAAAAACTGAGTGAATGATGTTAAAAGATAGTATTACAAAGACCATTGATTTGGTAATGCTTGTAGATGATAATGATACCGATAATTTCATAAGTAAAAGAATTATTGAGATTACTAAGTTCGCCCACAGTGTAGAAGTTAAGAGTTCTGGCAAAACTGCTTTAGACTATTTACGTGAGAATCAAGGTGTAATTGAGAACCTGCCAAATATAATTTTTCTGGATATCAATATGCCCATTGTAGATGGGTTTGTGTTTCTGTACGAATTTGAAAAATTCAATGAATTTGTAAAAAACAAATGTAAGGTCATCATTCTATCTTCTTCCGATAATAAACGAGACATCGATAAAATTATCAACAACAATCATGTAATCAAGTTCATCACGAAACCTCTTACTGAGGTGGCCCTGGACGAGATAAAACTGAGCAATATCTGACTTGCTTTTTTGTGGTTTTTGGTACCTTTGAGGTCCTAAATCAATCACATGAAAATCATCAGTAATAGGTTCGTAATAGTTATCTTTTTTCTTTCTTTCATATCATTTGAGCTCGCTGCCCAGTTTGTCAAAGTGGATTCCACTTCCAATTGGAAAAAAAGTTTCCGATTAGGAGTGAATATCAATCAAGCCTCTTTTTCTTCCAACTGGAAGGCAGGAGGTGTAAATTCCCTGGGCTTTAACACATTGCTAAATTACCAGGCAAATTACAAAAAGGATGAAGTTTCCTTTGACAACTGCATTGACTTATTGTATGGCATGGTAAACAATGAAGGACAAGGTTATCGTAAAACCTTGGATAGGATTTATCTGGATACAAAATACGGAAGGAGCATGAGCAATAAATGGGATATGTTTTTATCTGTCAACTTTCTAAGTCAGTTTGCAAAGGGATACAGTTATGCAAATGACGTAAACGGAGTGGAAGTCGCTACTTTAATTTCTGATATGTTCGCACCTGCTTACATCACTGCTGCCTTGGGATTTGAATATCATCCTGTAGATTATTTTAAGGTAAGGCTTGCCCCAATTGCACCACGTGTTACCATCGTAAATGATGTTGGCAGATTTGTTACAGTAGATAACCCAACACCATATGGTGTTAATCCCGGTGACAAAGCAAGATATGAGTGGTTGGCTTTTCAAATGCTGGCAGAATTCAACAAAGACATCGCGGAAAATGTAAACTTGAAATGGCGATACGTCATGTTTGCCAACTATGAAACGCCTGAGCTGAAGAAGATAGATCACCGCTTCGAAGTAGCTTTTGCTGCGAAAGTAACCAAGTTTATAAATGTAAGCCTTGGAAGCATTCTAATATACGACTACGATCAGGATCTGGGGGCACAAATTAGCCAGGCATTCTCACTGGGCATGTTGTATTCCATACAAAATTTTAATGAAAAGAAGTAAACTGTATATACTAGTCTGATAAAGCCTCGTACTTTTAAGTGAGCGGTTTAAAATTGTAGGCATGATTGAAGTAAAGCAAGCTACATTTGAGGATATGACTGCTTTGCGCGAAGTGGCCATTAAAACCTTTACAGATACATTTTCAACTGTTAACACGCCTGAAAACATGGCGGCCTTTTTAAAGGAATCATATAGCCTGACTAATTTTGAGAAAGAGTTTCATGAAGTTGGATCGTATTTGTATCTCGCCTGGGTAGACATACAACTGGCAGGCTTTCTTAGGCTAAGAAGGAGTCTGGAGGTTAACGACAAACTGGGTTCAAACACCATTGAATTGCATCGACTCTATGTTCTTGAGGATTTCCAAAACCAAAAGGTTGGAAAAGTTTTGATGGAGAAAGCATTGGGCCTTGCGAAGGAAATCATGGTAGATTGGATTTGGTTAGGCGTGTGGGAACATAATAGTAAAGCGCAAAAGTTTTATACCAGATGGGGTTTTGAAAAATTCGGTGAACATGTCTTTCATATGGGAGACGACCCTCAAACGGATTGGTTATTGAAAAGAAGCATGTAAAGCTATTAATGTGATGGTGTATGTCTAAAGAAAAATTTGTTTCCGCTATTAACACTTCCTACTCCATGTCTGGAGCGACAATTTATCTCGGCTCCGGGATTTTAGAAGGTGAAGTAATTCCTGAAGCCAAAGTAAATCTTCCGTTGCGAATGATGACACGTCATGGTCTGGTTACTGGTGCAACTGGATCAGGTAAGACGCGCACATTACAACTTATTGCAGAGCAATTATCGGCTGCAGGTGTTTGCGTATTTATGCCCGACATGAAGGGCGACATATCCGGAATGGGAAAGGAAGCCCCCACCAATGATAAACTTATTGAACGAGCTAACATGCTCGGCATTCAATACTCACCTTCGGGATTTCCTATTGAGCTTTATTCATTAAGTGGCAAGCTAGGCGCGCAGATGAGGGCAACCGTTACTGAGTTTGGCCCCGTGTTGTTGAGTAAAGTATTGGAATTGAATGACGTGCAAAGTGGCGTGCTGATGATCATTTTTAAATATGCTGACGATAAAGCTCTGCCAATTGTTGATTTAAACGACTTTAAGAAAGTGCTGAATTACCTTTCAGAAGGAGCAGGTGCAGCTGAAATAAAGGACGATTACGGAAAAATTTCTGCGGCTACAGCGAGTACGATTTTACGCAAGATCGTGGTTCTTGAGCAGCAAGGTGTGGATCAACTTTTTGGAGAAAAATCATTTGATATTGACGATTTATTTGAGAAAGTAGACGGGCGAGGTGTGATAAGTTTATTAAATGTTTCAGATGTTCAAAGTCAGCCTGGCATTTTCTCCACATTTATGCTTGCTCTCCTGGCTGAAATCTACCAAGCCTTGCCAGAGGCTGGCGACCTGGACAAACCAAAACTTGTTTTCTTTTTAGACGAAGCGCACTTGCTGTTCAAAGATGCACCAAAAGCTTTTATGGATCAGATTGACCAGGTGATTCGCCTGATACGATCAAAGGGTGTTGGGGTATTTTTCTGCACACAGCTTACACAAGATGTTCCTGCCACCGTATTGTCTCAGCTTGGAAACCGGGTACATCATGTGATTCGCGCATTCACACCCAATGATGTCACTGCCTTAAAAGCAACTATAAAGACTTTTCCTAAGTCTGAGTTTTATGATTTGGAGGATCAATTTACCAAGTTGGGTATTGGTCAGGCGTTCATTACAGTTTTGAATGAAAAAGGAATACCAACAGAAACAGTTGTTACACACCTCGCCCCTCCGGCATCGTTCATGGGACCATTGAGTGAAACGGAATATCAATTTCAATTGAATCAATCAGAATTTTACAAAAAATACAAGGAGACGATCGATCCCAAAAGTGCTTTTGAAATATTAAACGAAAAAATAAAATCTGTACTCGATAGTCAAACTAAACAGATTGACAAGCGCGAAGAGCCCAAAGCAATATCACGTTCAGCACGTAAGGACAAGAGTACGATTGAAGAAGTAATGTCATCTTCCGTTGCCCGGCAAGTGGGTAGGGAATTAGTACGTGGGGTTTTTGGCATGCTGTTCGGATCTACACCTCGAAAGGCACCTTCACGCAGAAGGTACTAACAATTTCAAAAAACATCTGGTCATTTTTTCAGGTCGAAAAGCCATCCGGCTATAGTCAGCTACTTCCACCTTGTGCCATTTCTGGCTTAGTTTAAACGATAAAAAATGATAAAAATCATTTTGAAGTAAGGGTTGCAAGTATATATTTGCCATTATTTATAATAAGTCTAAATAAGAATAGTGTTTATTAAAAACAGGGCCTCCTGCCATGAAATATTTGTTAATTATCTTATTGTCAATCACTTGCGTCAGAATATATGCTCAAGATCAAGACTCCATCCCTGGTAAAATACTATCTGAGATCACAATAGTTGGTCAGGGGAGCAAATCTGACATACACCAATTACCAGAGATTGTTGGTACAAATATTTATGCAAGCAAGAAGAGTTCGCTTGTAGTGCTTGATAATGTTCAAGGAAACGTAGTAACAAATACAATGCGTCAAGTGCTGGCTAAAGTGCCGGGTATTTTTGTATGGGAGAGCGAAAGTAGTGGAATTCAAATTGGAATTTCTGCACGTGGTTTAAGTCCCAATCGATCCTGGGAATTTAATGTTCGACAAAATGGATATGATATATCTGCTGATCCATTTGGTTACCCGGAGGCCTATTACAATCCACAACTTCAATCTGTTCAGCGCATTGAAATCGTGCGAGGACATGGTGCTTTGCAATACGGTCCGCAGATTGGGGGCATGGTTAATTATATTCTAAAAAACGGAAGTGAATTCACCAAACCATTTCAACTAGAAACCTACCAGACCACTGGCAGTAATGCTTTGTTCAATTCGTACAATGCCATCGGTGGCAAAACTGCAAAATTGAATTACTATGCATTTTTCGATCATCGAAATGCAGATGGATGGCGGGATAATAATCAATACCAAAGTAACACGGGCTCGGGTACACTTACCTATAAAATTACCGATCGATTTTCCATAACAACTGAATTTACACGGTGGGAGGCGCTTAGCCAACAGCCGGGTGGCCTCACCGATGCGGAATTTAATGAAAATGCGGTGCAAAGTCTGCGCAGTCGCAATTGGTTTAATCTTACCTGGCAAACAGCAGCTATTACAAGTGATTATAGAATTAGTTCGCATCAACGGTTAAATGTGAAGCTCTTTAGCATTTATGGTGATCGAAATAGTGTTGGCTTTTTCCCTTCTGGTGGAATTCTAATAGAAGACGCTATAAACCCATCGACAGGTGAATTTAATAACCGCACCGTAGATATTGATAACTATCGAAACTACGGATTGGAAGCTCGACACCTTCTCCATTATAATATGGGAAGAGTAAGCAATAGCCTTAGCAGTGGACTTAGGTTATATACAGGAGATACTAACCGGTATCGCGGTGGAAGAGGAAGTGCAGGAACGGAATATGATATCAGCATACAAAGCGGAACAACTTGGATCGGTGATATTGACTACGGAAGTAAGAATGCAGCGTTGTTCGTAGAAAACTTATTTGGCCTTTCTGAGAAATTAACAGTAGTACCAGGTTTGCGATATGAATTTCTGATGGCTGATGCGAGTGGATATAGTGGGATTAACAACAATAACCCTGTATATCTGCAAAATCAGGAGCGAAGCCGCGGCTTTTTAATAGGTGGTGTTGGTTTGGAATATGCAGTATCGGCCACGACCAAAC